>JBNMPW010000023.1:0-25510 GCA_051277205.1 Oceanicoccus sp.
TTTCTTGGGGTGTGCCGATGGCCTATGCAGCCCAAAGTAATACCTTACCGACCGATATGTGGCTAATGTTTGCAGCGGTGGTGATGTGGACAGTGGCCTACGACACCTTTTACGCCATGGTCGATCGCGACGATGACATCAAGCTTGGCATTAAGTCCACCGCCGTATTATTTGGCCGCTACGACCGGCTTATCACCGGCCTGTTGCAAATTGCGGTCCTACTGCTATTGGTCATCAGCGGTGCTCAATTTCAATTAGGCCACTATTATTTTATCGCTGTCATCGCCGCCGGTGGTTTCTTCGTATATCAACAATATCTCATTCGTCATCGCCAGCGGGACGCCTGTTTCAAAGCGTTCCTGAATAATCATTGGGCTGGGCTGATTATCTTTATCGGCATTGTTATTGATTACGGCATTTAAGCGCATCCTTATAAAATAACAGGACGGCCCCGCATGCGGCTCAGTTTTATCGATAGCATTACTGCCATTAGCGCAGCCGCTTGGAACGAAATAACCGGCATTGACTACCCCTTTACGCGCCATGAATTTTTAGCAGCGTTGGAATTAAGTAACGCCAGCGTCGCTGACTCCGGCTGGCAGGCCCATCACTTATTAGCACATGATGATAACGATCAATTGATCGCCGTTATGCCGTTGTATTTAAAATTTCATTCCTATGGCGAATATGTATTTGATTGGGCCTGGTCCGATGCTTATAAACGTCACAATGTTGAATACTATCCCAAGTTGTTATCGGCAATTCCGTTTACTCCGGCAACTGGTCCACGACTTTGCATTAAAGATGGCGAGGATAAAATGGCGCTTTATCCACAAATTAGTCAACAACTTTTGGCTCATGCCAAACAAATCAATGTATCGTCCTTGCATATTTTATTTCCGCAACAGGCGGCAAAAGAGTCCTTTCAAGCGCAAGGCTTAAGCCCTAGACGCGGCGTGCAATACCATTGGTTTAACCAAGGCTATAGCAGCTTTAGCGATTTTGTTGCCAGCTTCAGTTCCCGCAAACGCAAAAACCTCAACAAAGAACGGCGCCAGGTTACGGAACAAGGCTTGCGTTTAGAAATTATCGAAGGGCCCAATATTAGCGCTGATAGCTGGCGCCGGTTTTTTCATTTTTATCAGTTAACCTATGCTAAACGCAGCGGCCATGGTGGCTACCTCAATAAAGACTTTTTTGAACGCTTAGCTGCCACCATGCCGGAACAGCTGGTGTTAGTGTTAGCCTATGATGAACAACATGGCGAAGAAGCCATTGCCGGCGCACTAAACTTCCGCGATAGCAAAACACTTTACGGACGTTACTGGGGTTGTATTGTCGAGCATGAGTTTCTGCATTTCGAAGCTTGCTATTACCAAGGCATCGAATATTGTATTGCCAAAGGTTTGCAGCGCTTTGACCCTGGCGCACAGGGAGAACATAAAATTCAACGGGGGTTCACACCCACAGAAACTTGGTCCAATCATTGGATCGCCAATCCAGAATTTCGTCATGCTATTGATGATTTTTTAGAGCGGGATAATGATGGCATAAGTCAGTATATTGAAGACGCGCAGAAAATGTTGCCGTTTAAAAAAAGCGATTGTTAGCTCGGCATTGACGGCTATAAAATGACTTGCGAAGTAAACTAAGTTACTTTCTCTGCCAAACCAAACAGCGATTATTAGCGGGCATTTCATGATCGGCTAATAAGGTCAAACCCGATTTTTCTGCCAGGGCATTTACCGCTTCAAAATCACGAATACCACTGTCAGGATTTCTATCCTTTAGCCACAGTTCGAAACGGGCATTGCTGTCACTGCTGAATTGTCCGCCATAATTAAACGGACCGTATAAACAAAAAATACCGCCCTCAGCGAGAACACCGGCAATACCTTGGAAAAATAATTCAACTTCTTGCCAACTCATGATGTGAGCGGTATTGGCTGAAAAAATTGCTGGCGTAGAAGCCAGCGGCCAAGGCTGGTTGACATCTAAACACAAAGGCGGTGGTAAATTATCCAAACCTGCCCATTCCCGCCAGCTTTCTATGGCAGGTATATATTCTTCTCGGTCAGCGGTTTGCCATATGAGATGTGGCATTTGCTCGGCAAAGTAAACAGCATGCTGAGCGGTACCACTGCCGACTTCTAGTACTTTAGCAACAGCGCTGAAATAAGGTGTAATCACTTCTAAAATTGCCGCTTTGTTATTTTCACAGGCCTGAGAAAAGGGTCGTTCCATTTTTATAGGCTCTGTTGATATTTATTGGTCGTAAGAAATTCACTATTACTTGAGCGGCAGGTCGCGCGTAAACACCCAGTCTCTAGCGGAAGACATCGCGGCATTATAGCGATAGCTATCTCTATCAAAGGATTTAAGGTCTTCTGCGTCGTTTATCTGATTTTTAATCACATAGGCGCTCATTAACCCGCGCGCTTTTTTGGCATAAAAGCTGATGATTTTATACTTGCCGTTTTTCAGATCTTTAAATACCGGCGTAATAATGTCGGCATTAATGTCTTTAGTCTGCAAGGCTTTAAAGTATTCATTGGATGCCAAGTTTACCAGCAGCTGGCTTTTGTTCTTTTTCAATTGTGCATTGATCGCAGTGGTTAGTTGGTCGCCCCAAAATTGATAGAGGTTGGCGCCACCTTGATTGGCAAATTTGGTACCCATTTCTAAGCGATAGGGCTGAATATAATCAAGCGGGCGTAACAACCCATAAAGACCGGATAAAATACGTAAATGCTTTTGCGCAAATTTATAGTCTTTGCTGCTAAAGCTTTCCGCATCGAGACCGGTGTAGACGTCGCCCTTAAACGCCAGCACCGCTTGTTTGGCGTTATCGGCATCAAAGGGTGGCTGCCAGCTTTGGAAGCGGTCAAAGTTTAGAGTACCGAGTTTATCGCTAATGCCCATTAAACGCGATACATCGGCTGGCGACAGCCCAGTTAACTCATTGATGAGTTGCTGGGACTGGTCGAGAAAATCGGGCGTTGTCGCCTGCTTAGTTTTTGCAGACGTTTCAAAGTCCAAAGTTTTTGCGGGGGAGATCACCATTAACATTGCGTTTACTCATCGTACTTTATCGAAAAAGGTTTTATTCAGGGTTCGTTATTCAGGTGCAAGGATTGGCTGCCACCAATTAATTGGCTCACCTGATTCGGGATCATAGACATTGCCATACAGCCAAGCGACATCTTTATAAGCGGCCAAGGTGTCATCTAATAATTGCTCTATTACCTTAAAACCACAACTGACGTGAATGCTATACACCAATACTCGTGATTCACTGACATCCAGATCACCGCCGAGTTTTTCCAGTTCTGAACTCAACGCCTGCTCCAAACCGACAAGGGCAAGACTGGTCAAATCCTGCTTGCTGAACACCCGAATGCACAAATTACCACCATGCTGCAGCACCTTAAAAGCGCCTTTTGGATTATCCATTGGCTGAATAATATCAGCACGGGCTATACCACGCACAAACACCGGTGATCTTAGCAGTTGAAAACTATTCTCCGAGGGTTGCGGATTAACCAGTACTTTCTCGACCACGGTTTCGCCATTAGGGTGGCGGCCGGCAATCAACTCGAGGGTGGACTCAGTGCCTATTGCAGCAGACATACTTTTACTACCTTATTACTGCGTAATATATTGTTATGACTTAATATCTTGTTGCTAGCTGAGGGTTAGCAGACGTAGATTTTGTTTTCGCGACGACGCTCGCATTCGCGCTGATAGTTTTTACACGCTTGGATCATGGCGGCGCCCGGGTCTTCGATGCCATAACAATCACTATTTTT
Organism: Oceanicoccus sp.; assembly: GCA_051277205.1. Lineage (GTDB taxonomy): Bacteria > Pseudomonadota > Gammaproteobacteria > Pseudomonadales > Dasaniaceae > Oceanicoccus. The sequence goes on from JBNMPW010000023.1 coordinate 3,810, forward strand.
CACTGCCAACTCGTCATCGGACATTTTCGCCCACTTGCTTTCGCAGGCCGTTAGTATGATTGCCAGAGCCACTATTAATGGCGAAAGTAGTAATCGTGGGGCGATTTTCAGTGCTGTTTTCATTGCTTCCTTTACCGCTCAGTTTGTCATGTCAGAAGACGCTAACCATAGCAGATGGCGCTACAGTATGGCCAGCATCAGCCACTGTTGTCAGCGCATCTGCTCAGCTATAATGCCCGCACAATAACTGATAAGTCATTTTATGCCGCTCACCAACCACATCGTCGATACTATCGACAGATTCTCCGATCTAACCGGCCGACTGCTGGTATGGGTTAGCCTGTTGATGATGGTGATGTTGTGTCTGGTAGTAGTGCTTCGCTATGTTTTTGAAATAGGCTCTGTTGCCCTCCAAGAGTCTGTCACCTATCTGCATGGTGCTATTTTTATGCTAGGCGCCGCCTATACCCTGAAGCAAGATAAGCATGTACGGGTCGATATTTTCTACCGCAATTTTTCGCCGCGGACGCAGGCCTGGGTCAATAGTCTTGGCGCCATCATCTTTTTATTACCGCTGTGTGTTTATATCGGCGTATTCAGTTGGCCGTTTGTCGAACAATCTTGGCTAATCCGCGAAGTATCCAGCGAGCCCGGCGGTATTCCAGCCGTGTTTTTACTGAAAACATTAATCCCGTTGTTGGCCTTAAATCTTGGTCTGCAAGGGCTTGCTGAAATATTGCGCAGCGCTCAGCTGTTGGTAGCTACTAATGATTGAGTTTGTGCCGCTGTTTATGTTTTTGGCTGTTTGCATGGTGCTCATGCTCGGCTACCCAGTGGCCTTCAGCCTGGCCGGCGTTTCCCTGCTATTTGCTGGGGTGGGTATTATCAGTGGCCACTTTGACCCCTCATTTTTGAGCGCCCTACCCAATCGCTTATTTGGCACCATTCAAAATACCACCCTGATCGCAGTACCACTGTTTGTGATGATGGGGGTGATGCTGGAAAAATCCCGCGTTGCTGAAGCATTGCTGGATAATATGGCTGCATTGTTTGGTCAACTGCGCGGCGGCTTGGCCATATCAGTAGTGATTGTCGGCATGTTACTCGCCGCCAGTACCGGTATTGTCGGTGCGACAGTTGTGACGATGGGCTTACTGTCCCTGCCAACTATGCTCAATCGTGGTTATGACCCAAAACTCGCAACCGGCGTGATCTGTGCCACCGGCACCCTCGGTCAGATCATCCCGCCGTCAATTGCCTTGGTATTGCTCGGGGATATTCTTTCGAGCGCCTATCAGCAGGCGCAACTCAATATGGGTATCTTTAGCCCCAAAACCGTGTCGGTAGGTGATTTGTTTGTTGGGGCGGTCGTCCCAGGGGCTTTGTTAGTGCTGCTCTATATCGCCTATATCCTGATTTTCGTCGCTTGGCGACCAGCTTCAGCCCCTGTTGATGACAGCGTACAACGACCCAGTATCGCAACATTACTCAGCAACTTAATACCGCCGGTGCTGCTTATTATTGCGGTGTTGGGGTCAATCCTAATTGGCGCTGCCACCCCGACGGAAGCGGCAGGTGTCGGCGCTTTGGGGGCAACTATGCTAGCCGCGATTAAAGGTCAGCTCAGTATTCAACGGCTACGCGAAGTTGGTAAATCGACCCTCGAAGTCACCTCCATGGTCTTTATGATCTTGATTGGCGCAGCGGTGTTTTCATTAGTCTTCCGTGGCTTTGGTGGCGAAGAAACAATCCATCACTTCTTCCAACAAATGCCTGGCGGCGTATTCGGCGCGGTTGCCATCGTCATGCTGGTGATTTTTCTGCTGGGCTTTATTCTCGACTTTATTGAAATCACTTTTGTAGTCGTACCCATCGTTGGCCCCATTCTTTTAGCGATGGGCGTAGACCCGATTTGGTTAGGCATCATGATCGCCATAAACCTACAAACCTCATTCCTAACGCCGCCTTTTGGTTTTGCCCTATTCTATTTACGCGGGGTGGCACCAGCCTCGGTTAAAACCAGTGACATATACAAAGGTGTCATACCCTTTGTTTTTATACAGTTATTATTATTGGCGCTGATCGCCCGATGGCCGCTATTGGTAACAGGCTTACCCGAGCTACTTAAATAGCCGCCTATGACGCTATAATATTGCTATCCTCACCTTGCATTTACATCCTTGGCGAGTACAGTAGCTGCAACTGACTAAGCGCCTTTAGCATCAATCTTTACCCCTATAGGATAGAACATGAACGCCGAAGAATTAGACGACGATATCCCACTGCCAATCGGTGACTTATCTATACGTACCGTCGCTATGCCAGCAGACACCAACGCAAATGGCGATATTTTTGGTGGCTGGCTAGTTTCACAAATGGATTTGGCGGCCGGTATTGCCGCCCGTAGAGTGACTAACTATCGTGTAGTCACTGTAGCCATCAACGGTATGGTGTTTCTAACACCGGTGCATGTTGGTGCCGTCGTAAGCTGCTATACCGTCGTTACCGAAGTTGGCCGCAGCTCAGTAAAAATTAATGTTGAAGTGTGGATAAAACATAAAGCAACCGGAGAACCTACGAAGGTAACCGAGGGAGATTTTGTGTTTGTCGCGGTGGATAAAGAAGGTCATACACAGGCGATTAAATAGTCGTTTGGTTTAAAGGCTAAACGCGTGGTATAAAAAAGCTCTCACAAATCTCGCGCATTAATATAAGCCTGTTCAGAAATATGATGGTAGTTAGTTACTTGATCACGGAACACGCTCCAGGATTTAAACACTTTAGCGGCCATAGGGTCTTCAGCGGCAAGTTGTTGGTAGTACTCTTCAGAGGCTTTTTTCAGCGCGCGTAATACATCATCCGGTAACCGGCGTATGTCGGTATCGCCGTTGTTTTGTAATTTTACAAAAGAGGCATTATTACGCGCCGTATATTCATCTAACATATCTTGGTTGGCGTAACGAGCAGCGATTTCTACCATCGCCTGCAGATCAGCGGGCAGTGCTTCTAATGCAGTCTTATTGACGATAATTTCTAAGGTAGGGCCGGGTTCATGCCAGCCTGGGTAATAATAATATTTTGCCGTTTCGTGTAAACCTAGCGCCATATCATTATAAGGCGCGACCCATTCACCGGCATCGACCACACCGGTTTTTAAGGAGGTATACAATTCACTACCGGGTATTGTCACTGAAGTGCCACCGGCGCGGGTGAAAACCTCGCCACCTACACCGGGAATGCGCATTTTTAAGCCCTGTAAATCTTTGATGGAATTGATTTCACGATTAAACCAGCCCGCCATTTGTACGCCAGTATTGCCGCCGGCAAAAGGTACTAAATTAAAAGGCGCGTAAGCTTCACGCCACAACTCTAAACCGCCACCATAATGTAACCAGCCATTTTGTTCTTGTGCAGTTAAACCAAACGGTACCGATGTAAAAAACGGCGATGAGGGGATTTTTCCTTTCCAGTAATACGATGCCGCATGACCCATTTCTGCAGTACCTTGGGAGACTGCGCTGAACACTTCCATAGCCGGTACTAATTCGCCGCCACCATATACTTTAACAGTTAAGCGACCGTCGCTCATATCGCTAATGGCCTTGGCAAAATTTTCTGGTGCGGTGCCGAGTCCCGGAAAGTTTTTCGGCCAGGAAGTAACCATTTTCCATTCGAAGCGTTGTTCTTGGCTGTTGGCTATCTGCCGGCTATCTTTTTGTGTATTCAGTTGGCGGCCTTTCTCTATGACTAACAACCAACTGACCGTGACTAAAGCCGCAACTAAGCAAAGAATAATAATGGGACTAGTGGTTTTTTTATTAGTCATAGTGCTGCCCGTTTTATAAAAAGTATAACCTGGTAATTTTTATCGACGCTGAACTGATGCACACTACAACGATGTGTGACGTAGTTAACCGATAACTTCAAGATTAGCATACTGTACCACCAACCATTTACTGCCTTCATCATCAAAGTTAACTTGCACTCGTGCCGAAGGGCCGCTGCCTTCAAAGTTAATAACTGTGCCTGCGCCAAAGATTGAATGAAGTACCTGTTGCCCCAAGCTGATGCCGGTATCGGCAATGGTATGATTTTGAAACGACGGCGCAAAACTAACTGGGCGACTGATGGTAGTATTCAGTCGTACCTCTTGCATTAACTCTTGTGGAATCTCGCGAATAAAGCGCGACGGCGAATTAAAATTCTCACTGCCATACATGCGGCGGGTTTCAGCATAGCTGATATAGAGTTTTTCCATCGCGCGGGTAATGCCGACATAACACAAGCGGCGCTCTTCTTCTAAACGACCAGACTCGTCCATCGACATTTTATGAGGGAACAGGTTTTCTTCCATACCGACTAAGAACACCAGCGGAAACTCCAAACCTTTGGCAGAGTGCAACGTCATTAACTGCACGCTGTCTTCGTATTCATCGGCCTGCTGCTCGCCGGCATCGAGGGCCGCAGTATCGAGAAACTCCTGCAGCGGTGAAATACTTTCATCTTCAGCATTAAACTGGCGTGAGGCCACGACCAGTTCTTGCAAGTTTTCTACTCTCGCCTGACCTTTCTCGCCTTTTTCTTTTTTGTGAAAATCAATTAACCCTGAACCGCTCAATACGTGATCGGCTAATTCATCCAAGGTCAGCTCATCGCTACCCTCATCCATACCGTTAATCAGCTCGACGAATAATTGCAAAGCGGTGGCAGCGCGATTAGGCAGTAATTTTTGTTCAATAATTGCCAACGCAGCACGCCATAATGACAAACTATGCTCACGGGCATACTCGCGCAAGGTCTCAATAGTTTTGTTACCAATACCTCTACTCGGCGTATTGATCACCCGCTCAATGGCGGTGTCATCATCTCGGTTATTCACCAAGCGCATATAGGCCAAGGCGTTTTTAATTTCCATACGATCATAAAAACGCTGACCGCCATAAATGCGATAAGGTACAGCGCCGCGAATTAACGCCTCTTCTAACACTCGCGATTGAGCATTAGAACGATACAAAATGGCCGAACTGGCGCGCAGATTTCCATCCTTAATCCATTCTTCAATACGTTCGATAACAAAACGTGCTTCATCCTGCTCGTTAAAGGCGGCATACAATGAAATTAATTCGCCTTCGTTGCCATCGGTCCACAGCTCTTTACCAAGCCTACCGCTGTTGTGCTCGATCACCGCATTGGCGGCATTAAGGATATTAGCCGTGGAGCGATAGTTTTGCTCCAACTTAACCATCTGGGTATTAGGGAAATCTTTTGAATACTGCTGAATATTTTCTATCTTGGCGCCGCGCCAACCATAAATCGATTGATCGTCATCACCCACCGCCATCACTGGGATTTTTTTACCCGATAACACCCGTAACCAAGCGTACTGGATAGTGTTAGTGTCCTGAAATTCGTCCACTAAAATGTGCGCAAAGCGCTGTTGGTAATGCGCCAGTATTGCCGGTTTTTTTAACCATAGTTCATGAGCGCGCAATAACAGCTCAGCAAAATCTACCACCCCCTGCCGTTCACAGGCCTGCTCATAGGCAAGGTACACTCGTAACATCATCGTGTGATTTAGGTCTTTGCCGTAATCTTCGATATGACTGGCGCGTCGACCCTCATCTTTTTGTCCGTTAATAAACCACTGTGATTGTTTCGGCGGCCAGCGGCTTTCGTCTAGCTCCAGTTGTTTATGCAGCCGCTTAACAATGCGCAACTGATCATCGCCGTCGAGGATTTGAAAGTTTTGCGGCAAGCCCGCATCTTGCCAATGAGATTTCAGCAAGCGATGGGCGAGACCATGAAAGGTGCCGACCCACATGCCCCGCGGTGCACCGGCACCGGAAGCCGCAATGCTGTTGCCTAATAATTCATCAATTCGCGTTCGCATTTCACGCGCCGCCTTATTGGTAAAGGTCACCGCCAAAATACCATAAGGTGAAATGCCTTCGGCTTGAATCAACCAGGCAATACGATGCACAAGCACGCGGGTTTTACCACTACCGGCACCGGCCAACACCAATTGGTTTCCGGCGGGCGCAGCAACGGCTTCACGCTGGGCGTCATTTAAATCATTGAGTATGTGAGAAACATCCATAGCCGTGCATTCTATCAGACTCATATGCCTCTAACAGTCCCCAACATCCTACTGGCTAAAAAAATAAGCTAGAATAGGATCATAGTTCTGCAGGTAATTTATATTTTGAAACCGATTAACATTATTAACGCCATAGAAATGAGCCGCCCCAAGCTGCGCAAGTCAGAGTTGAAGGTCGCCGACCATATACTCACTCAACCCGAAAAAATGATTCACCTGCGCATTGTTGATCTCGCTCAACAAGCTGGCGTCAGCGAACCGACCGTGGTGCGCTTTTGTCGCGCTATTGGCTGCGATGGTTTTCAAGAATTTAAATTACAGCTCGCGCAGCATGTCGCCCATAGCCCTAGTTACGAAGAATTCAGCCTGCACGAACACGACTCGGCGCGGGAATACACTATTAAGGTGTTTGACTCGGCGATGAACACCTTTAAGAAAGTACGCGACAGCTTGGATATTGCTGCTATCGAAAGAGCGGTTGGTGCCCTACAAAAAGCATCGCGAGTAGAGTTCTATGGTTTTGGTGCCTCTAGCCCCGTCGCCAGCGATGCCCAGCATAAATTTTTCCGCCTGCAAATTGCTTCTTCAGCCTATTCAGACCCGCATATCCAAGCGATGTCAGCCTTGTCGTTAAAACCAGGCGACGTGGTGGTGGCGATTTCGCAGTCTGGCCGTACGCAAGTGCTTATCGACGCCATGGCTTTAGTCAAAGAGACCGGCGCTACTATTATCGGGTTGGCGCCTAGTGGTACACCCGTGGCTGAGAACTGTGATATCCCGCTGCATATTGATGTTAAAGAAGAGATAGAAACCTATACCCCGCTGCCTTCGAGGATGGCGCATATGGCGGTCATTGATATTTTGGCGGTGGGCGTGTCAAAAGCAAAAGGCCCAGATGTTGGCGAGCATCTGCAAAAAATTCATCGCAGCCTGCAATCATTGCGTCAACAAGACTAAGTGGCTCAACTCCTACTTTGACCATCCTGCGACGGCCTGCACTGGCTTTAGCGAATCACGGGGCGATAACAAAACCCGCACCAGTAACTATAATTCAACGCTGTCAGCTTCGGGCAGCTAGCAAACGAGTCGACATAAAAAAACCCCTTGTCGGCAGCGATGAACACATCGCGCTAACAAGAGGTTTACGCAAGCTCCCGGTGAGGGAGCCTATTGAAGCAATTACTTAGTCATATTTTCAGTTGTGCTGTGGCGTACCTTGGCAACAACCCGACGGTTAGCCGCGCGGCCAGCATCGGTTTCGTTATCAGCAATCGGACGCTCTTCACCATAACCAACTGATGATAAACGCGAAGCATCAATGCCGTTTTGTTCGCTAAGGAACTTGGCAACCGCTGCTGCACGACGCTCGGACAAGGCTTTGTTATAGACATCGCTGCCAGAGCTATCGGAGTGACCTTCAATTAACACCGAGACACCGTCATGGTCACGCAAATAGGTAACCACTTTAGTAACGGCATCGCGATCATAATTTTCAACCACATCACTGTCATAGGCAAAGCGTAATGACAAATCGAACGTGACTTCTTTGTCGCGAGTAAGGATACAACCTTCAGCATCTACTTCTAGACCTGCAGGAGTATTCAAACAACGGTCTTGATCGTCATTGACACCATCGCCATCAGAATCTACAGCTGCACAGCCTTGAGCATTAACAGTCACGCCCTGGGCTGAATTTGGACATTGATCAACGCTGTCGGCAACACCGTCGCCATCCGCATCGCCATCAATAGCTGCGACTACAACCGCCGGCATGGCGCTTTTGCTGCTACCAAAGGCATAGCTAACACCGATACTAATCAGGCTATCCAGATCATTGTCATCAAAACCGTGAATCGCCCGCGCATCTGCTCGCAGCGACCAATTATCATTGAGCATATAGCGCACACCACCACCCAGGTTTGCTTGGGTTTCACTACCGCTACCGGCACCATCAAAGTCTGCATGACCTAAGCCCAACAACACAAAGGGCTGCCATTTCTCAGCTTGACCGCGAAAGTAATACAAACCATCGATGTAGATCTGTGTAAGGTCGACGTTACCGCCAACGTCAGCATCGGGCGAAGTATCTAGGTAGCGCAGCTCTGATGCCCAGCTATCATTGTAGCGATATTCGCCGCCTAATGAGAGCGTGGTATCGTCGTCTAGGTTGCGGTCAGAATCAAAGCTCTGTTCACCAATCATGGCATTTAAATACAAGCGGCTATCATCGCCTGCAGTCGCGAGGCCGCTGCTGCATATTAACGGCAACGCTAACAATGTAGCCGCCCATGTGTTGAGGGTTAGTAATTTCATTCCAGTCTCCAATACTTTATGAAAGTAAGCTTATTAATATAATGTTACATCAGTTGATTTATGGGCTTAATATTTACGATTTTTATTATTGAGCGATTTTGGCATTGATATTGCTAACTATAAAGTGTTATCGGCAATTTCCCCCGAATTTGTTTGATAACATTCTAAAGCAGCTAGGAAAAGTAGCATTTTGGGGCAAAGCTTACAAAGATTGCCCCGCTATCGTGCCCCCGACTCATGATAGTAGTTACCGACCTTTTTTACGCCGGCATTTTATGCCGGCGTTTTTTTTATCATCACATTTACCGCGCATCATTTTGGACGCCCTGCTTGCCTTATGTACTGTTTTAACGCAGCACCGCAAGTGTTAACGTCCACTGAGGGCATAATAATCAATATTCTAAACCTAATACTGGCAATTTTTCTTGCACCTGTTAGCGCATTTTTACAAGTCGGCGCCACTAAACACCTCTTTATTAATATTATCTTGACGTTATTGGGTGGCATTCCCGGTGTTATCCACGCTGTTTAGTTAGTGGTCACCGATAAAAAAAGCTAAAGCCTATCTATTCTATAAATCTTAACAAATGGCGCGCATCAGCTTAGCTAAAGGCCGCCATTTTTGCTGCCTGTTTAAAAGCCTGCCTATTTACAGCGCTGCCATCAAGGCACCGTATAGGCCACCCAGCAATAAAGTAATCGACGCTAAAAAGCCGATAATAAAGCCGACCGCACGCTTGTTCGGATCCTTCATATAGCCAACGGCATACAGCAAGCGCCCCACCAGAAAGGCCAAACCTAAACCTGCAGCTACCGTTTGATTATTGTATTGGGCATATAACCATAGCGACGGTATCACAATCACCATTTGCTCCAGAGTATTAGTTTGCACCCGCAGAGCACGCTCTAGCCTGGGGTCGCCAGTCATAGCCGGTGCCTGAATACCCACCTTGCCACGCACCGCACCCACGATCATCACAAACACAAAATACTCCAATACAATCAGGCCAATAACCGCTGCTACTAAATCCATGGTAATTCCTCGTTATTTATTCATTGTTAATCGCTTAAGCGTCGTCAGCAGTATATCAGCTAGCCACATAATCACCCCGCTATCGTCCACATTAGCCGCCTAGCTCTAGTCTCAACATATAACCCTGATGATGCGAGGTCTTTATAATGTCATCTAATTGGGGGTTCGATGCGTATTATTAGAAAACAAAAATAAGATTAGGTATTAAAAGTAATGATTAAGAAAAATCTAGGTTATATCGATCGGGCTATAAGGCTGTTGCTCGCTGCATTGATTTTGATGTGGTTATGGGGTCAAGGTACAGTGGGCATATTGGAGCTATTAGTCGGCATTTGCGGGCTGTTTTTGGTGCTTAATGTCATATTTGGCCGCTGCTACTTGTGGCAACTACTCAGACTTAGTACTAAGCCTAAGTGAGCTCTGCAACCAAAGCGGAGTAATACAGCCTACACTCAAGCAATACAGCCAGCAATAATCAACCCTGGTCACATCAAACCCTAAAGGCCAACTATTATGAGCCACAATAATCGCCTTCGCCTAGGTCGCCGCCAACTGATACGTCACAGCCTGATAACCACCGGCGTGCTATTAGCACCTCAAGGGTTTTCGCAAACCGCCAACCCTCCTCTAGGTGTCTTTAATGCTGATTCAACCGCAGAGCAAGTAACCGCTGGTTTAGATCTGACCGGCAAAACTGCCTTGGTAACCGGCGCCAATTCTGGTCTTGGTTTTGAGACAGCCAGAGTCTTAGCACTGCGTGGCGCCCACGTTATTATGGTAGCCAGAACCTTAGAAAAAGCGCAGCAAGCCGCTACTAAAATTGCTGGCAAAACCACCCCTATCGCTTGTGAGCTCAGTGATTTTTCATCGGTAGTGACCTGCAGCGAACAAGTACAAGCGCTGGATCTAGCGATCGACATGTTGATCTGCAATGCCGGTATTATGGAATTGCCAGATCTAGAACAAGTGTACGGGCTAGAAAAACAATTTGTGGTCAATTATCTCAGTCACTTCCTACTCACTCAAAAATTATTGCCACAAATCAACGCTGCCGACCAAGGTAGAATTATATTGTTGGCCAGTGGCCGCTATCAATCGGCACCCACGGAGGGGATAGAATTTGATAATTTATCCGGCGCAAAAAATTACGATCCACTTACAGCCTATGGCCAATCCAAATTAGCGATGGCTTTGTTTGCACGCGAGTTTCAAAAGCGCTTAGGCCAATCTGCCGTCACTGCCAATGCGGTTTTACCTGGCGTCATCATGACCAACTTAGGTCGCCATATGTCGCCGGCCAAATTATGGTTAGCGAAAACTATCGGCTGGACCTTTATGAAATCTGTAGAAGCCGGTGCTGCAACCACTTGCTTCACCGCTAGTCACCCAAGCTTGAACAAAGTATCAGGCCATTTATTCAAGGACTGCAATCCATATGTCGCCAGCGGTAACCATATTGATGACCCTAAGTTATCCGCCGAGCTATGGGATCAGTCGATGCGACTAATTAAAGACTATCTATAAGTTAAACCGACCAAAACCACCTCATCATCAACATATTTTTACGACCCGCATTGACTTATTTTAGAGCAAGGCGCACTATCGCCGCCTTGCTGTTACCAAACAATGATTAAACGAAAAAATATTATGTATCGCTCAAACCGAATTTGTAAACCGATGTACGTACAACTGGCTAAATCCAGTGTGCGAGCACATATGTGGATTCAGTTTCTGAGGTAGCTAGTACGATCATAAAATGATTTATAAAAAGCCTCCGAGAAAAAGAAACCGGAGGCTTTTTTCGTTATGACCCTTTAACAATATCCCTCCTTTTTCCGATTCCCGCAGGCACCGCTGTAACGGGGGAGTTAGCTGTGGAAAAAGCACTACAAAAAAATATTATTAATATATACCTTATGGCGTTCTTTCAGAACGCTATGGTGGTTACAGCGGTATTTGTGCCTTTAATACAACGCCACGGTTTAAGTATGGCTGAAGTGTTACAAACACAGGCATTGTTTGCTTTAGTAATCGCTATTTTTGAAGTACCTAGCGGCTACTTAGCGGACCTTTGGGGCCGTAAAAATACTATTGTTATAGGCGCGGTCTTCTGCATAATTGCTTTTTTCATGCTGGTAATAGCCGATAGCTTTGTTGATTTTTTAATTTACGAAGCACTAATAGCGATTGGTATCAGCTTAAACTCCGGCGCCGATTTAGCGTTGCTTTATGACAGTCAAAGCGAACTCAATCGTAGCGAGCAAAAAAATGTTCACAGCGATAATAACTTGCAAATTAGCCGACTGATTTCTATTGAAGGGTATGCTGGAGGCTTTGCTGCGATATTAGCGGGTATATTAAGTTTTTGGTCATTGGATTGGGTGTTGTGGGCACAGGCAATGATCAGTGTCGGAGCACTGCTGTTTGCGCTAGCACTCATTGAAGCACCTCGTACAATTAGTAATCAATGTCACCGTGAAAACTGGCAAAAAGTGATAGCCAATATTTGGCAAGACCGCTTAGTATTGTGGACTGCTGTGGCGATTATTGCTTTTAGTTTGTCGGCTCTTAATGTTTTTTGGTTGTATCAAAAATATTGGCAACTGCAAGCGATACCGTTGCACTGGTTTGGTTACATCTGGGCGATGCATTGTTTTCTACGTGCGATAAGCGCGCATTATGCCAACCAATTGGAGAGCTTATTAGGACCACGGCGTTTATTTATGCTGGTAATATTGTTGCCGCTACTCGGGTTTTTAGGTATGGGCTTACTCGATAGCTGGACAGGATTACTGTTAGGGCTGGCTTTCCCGCTGAGCAGCGGTTTAAGTCTGGTGGTACTTTACGGCGCCTTAAATCGGCGGGTAACAGCAGCGTTTAGAGCGACAATAAATTCTTTAGTGAGTCTAGGAATAAGAGTCGTTTTTATTGTCACAGGGCCTTTACTTGGCTGGCTAGTAGATTATCGCGGCGTGCAATTTAGTGTGTTACTGCTGGGTATGATATTTATTCCGCTGTTTTGTCTGCTGTTATGGCAATTAAACCGCAAAATAAATCAGCAGCAGCAAGCAACAGTTGCACTGCAAGGTTAACTCTATTTTTTGGTATTAAAAAAAGGGGGAGCAGTATGCTCCCCCTTTTTTACATTAATGATTAAGAGATTATACCGGGAGCTAGTTAGACATAATTTTTGGCTTCACTGAATAACTCAACGGCGCGCAGTAAACCACGGCAAGTTATTTGCCCTTTAAGAATGCCATTCTCTATCACTGGCCGACGGCGTTGGTTTTTAGCCATCATTTCATTAGCAACGTTAACAATGTTGTCACTTAAACTCACCACATCCACATCGCGAGTCATATAATCCTGCACCATACCAACGCCTATACTGCGATCGTAACTAGCATGAATAAACGCATTTAAGCAGTCTAATTCAGATAACACACCCAATAAGCGGTTATCGCTATCAACAACGCAAATACCAGATAATTTGTGTTGAAGAATACTTTTCACAGCTGCTGATAGCGGCGCATCTGGGCCGATAGTAACTGGATTTATGGTGAGATGATCTCTGATTGCGACGGACGCTGATCCTAACATGACACTCACTCCTAAAGCCTAGGGCTTTGCTTTGTAATACTTAACATTTTTGCAGCCTAAAAAAGGCTAAATCTATTAGTCTTTTTTATCAAACTTTTGCTCATCTTCAGAACCGTCGATGTCGTCACCAAAAAAACTGGACAGAATATCCCGCTCATCTTGACTAACTGCAGAGTCACTTCGCAACAACTCAGCACTGGCATGACAAACTTGGTTGCGGCCCTGTTGTTTAGCGAGGTACATAAAATGATCTGTTCGTGTGATTAATTGTTCTGGACTATCGCTTTGGCTAGCCGTAAAAACATCAACCCCTAGGCTGGCGGTCAACGATAACCGATGACCTTGCTCGCCTTGGTTACCATCAATAAACACTGGCGTTTGTTCGATATCTTGGCGGACCCTGCCAGCAACTTGGATAGCCGTTAGCAAATCAGTCGATGGTAAAATGACTGCAAACTCTTCGCCACCATAGCGACACGGGATATCCAGTCTCCGAGTGGTGCGTTTTAAAACTGCTGCCACCGACATCAATGCTTTGTTGCCAGCTTCATGGCCCCATTGGTCATTTACCAACTTAAAATGATCAAGGTCGATCATCAATAAAGCCATGCTCTGCCAAGTGCGGCGAGTACGCTCCATCTCTTGCTCTAGCGCCTGCATAAAATGACCGTGATTAGCCAAGCCAGTCAAGTTATCGGTGCGTGCAAGCTCAGATAATTGCTTGACTTGTTGTTGTAAACCCAGCACTTGATCAATCACTACACACTGGCTTTCACCGACAGGACAAACCGACGGCGAAAAAGAAAGCACATCATTGGGAGGCGGGTTGGTCATTAGATAACCAGAGGTTGCCGGTCTACGCTGCAAGCACCGAAGTGGTATTGCACCACGCGGCGATCAGTACAAACGGATAACAACAATAAATTAATGATGCTAACTAATAATTTCACTAACGGGCCTCTGGCCAACAGATCGGCCCTCATTATCCATGCCTGATCGTCAAAAGAGAACAGATGGCACTACTTTTAAACGCTTTGGCCCAACATCAAGCCACGTTCTATGAAACACTGGCTAGCGATAAGCGTCTTAACGACTTTGCTGCTGTCGAAAGCTTTCTAAACCGCTGCTAACCAACTCATAAGTTTTGTTGATATTACTGGCGATATCACCTTCCAGTACCTGCAAGCCATCGAGAATGCCGCGCGCCTCTGCAAAGCCCTTATCAATACCGCCGCCGATGACTTGTAGAAAATCTGCCAACTGCTGCGCAAAGTCATCTGCTGGATTCTGCTGCTGATAAGCTGAGAAAAAAGCCGTCGACTGGGAGACAATACGCTCAGCTGTCGCCGCCGGTGACACATCAATACCCTGATCAACCGCCGATTGCAGAGCATCCTCCCCTAAAAAAGGGGCTAACTGCTCGTTGATCGCCTCAATCGCCGCTTTGTAAACCAGCGCCAATGGCTGGTCCTTGACCCCCAAATTCACTTGCTGGGACTGCAAAATCGCAACATTTTGCTGTTTGCGCTGTATTTCAGTAGCTGAAAGGGGGGCCACTGAAGCAGCACTTTGCTTAGCCGCTTGCGGTGTCGCCGCCGCACTATTTTCTGGGATTGTCGCCATTACAAAAACCTCTTACGCTGTTTCGGGGCAAATACTAAACCGCTATGCAGTTGAAGCTATCTAACTAGGCTTGGAATATCAAGCACTCTTCGATACTTGGTTGGGGCATTTTTCAACACGGCCTTTCTCGGATAATAAACGGGAGCAGTATCAATGAGATAGCTACACAACCAATAAACCTATGTCGTCTTGGTTGCTCACTTTAACTATCAGCGGCTACCCGCCAAGCAACATGCTTTCTCTCTATTTGGGGACGCTACTAACGCTGTATCGCTCAACTAACTATTCAGCGCATGCATCAATAAAGCTGCACACAAGCCGAAGCCTGCTAGATACGTTCCTAATGCGCCAATAAAACGCAGGGGGTTTGGCTTTGCCATCGTCGGCGAGAATACAATACCAACAACAAAAAGGTAACGACAAAACGTCACCAAAATCATACATCCGAGCACCCAACTGGCCGGCTCCGTTTGCGATAGAATATAAATCAACAAGGCAATAAGCGGCACATATTCCGCCGTGTTAGCGTGGGCACGAACCAATTTATACAATCCATCTTCTGGGTCATTATTACTGGAATAAAACGTCATGGTTTTTGATCGCGCCAATGAAACAGAAAAGCCGACGCCGATCAGTAAAAATGCCAGTAAGGCGATGCATATTAAGGGAATAGACATAATGAACTCTGTCAAATTTTTATCATGAAATGATAGTAACGTACTGTCGCTGATAGTTTATCATGTATTTATAAACTATCAGCCATGCAAAACACAATAGCAATGAAGGCACGCCGCAAACTACTTAAGCCATCGTTTAGCAGTAATGTTATTAGTTACCCTCACAACTTAGTACTGTTTGCCCACGGTGATGATTTACTAAAGGTACTAATATACAAATTTTCAACCTTCTCTCTCGCCCAAGGAGTTTTGCGTAAAAACTTTAGCGATGACTTTACTGAAGGGTCGCTCTTAAAACAATTAATATTAATTCTACCTGCTAATCCATCCCAATCATAATGCTCGACCAAGCGCATCACTACTTTCTCAAGAGTAATACCGTGTAATGGATTATTTGTTTGCTCACTAGCCATAGTTATAATCACCAATAGCAGATCTTTAAGCTGCTAGTTAAACTTCTATTCATTAACATATTCGGTTTAGCTCAGCACCAGCCATGTAGCCAGCTGCTCTCATCTTTTAAATCTTGCCAATCTATGGGTATTAGACGTTTAGACATAACGGCCTCTATAGAGCAGGAGATTATTTCTCCCTCTTCATCAAAGTCGACCTCAGTCACCATAAAGTGCTTTTCTTTGTTAGTGGGTGAAACTGCCGTCCATTTGCTATTGGGCAATTTTTTTGGGTTTATTTTATTCACGGTCACTCTCTAACTACTTAGGTGCTTATTTTATTTTAAACACTAGGGTTCATTTTCTCTGCGGCTTATGCTGTACATATCTGTTACTTCTTGAAATGGCTGTAGTAATAAGCGGTGAATCCGTTGTTGGTTTGGCTGCCGAAACTTATCTAAACCAATCGTCATATCTTCATGGCCGTCGATTGGCTGCGCCCGATATGTTCCAAAAAACCTATCCCACCACGGAAAATTAAAACCAAAATTACTATTTGTTTCATTGGCCCTTATTGAGTGGTGCACTCGGTGCATATCAGGTGTTACGACAACGTTTCTAAGTAGTTTATCTAAGCCGAGCGGTATTCGTAAATTACTGTGATTAAATATAGAGGCAGCATTTAACCAAACTTCAAAAATAAGTATTGCAATGACAGCGGGGCCGAGCAGTATTATAACCGCTAACTTAATAGCGGCTGACAAGATAATTTCGACCGGATGAAATCGTACACCGGTGGAGACATCAAAATCTGTATCCGCATGATGTACCCGATGCATGCGCCAGAATAAAGGTACCGAATGAAACATGATGTGCTGTAAATAAATCGCCAAATCAAGAAGCAACACCGCGATTATAATTTCTAACCACGTCGGCATAACCATATAATTCAGTAAACCCATGCCGCTAGTGGCGCCATAGGCCGCAACAGCAATAGCAGTTGCTGGCATTATCAAGCGTGCTATTAACTGATTTAGTAACGACAAGCCTATATTGCTAGGCCAGCGTTTCAATCTGGATAAAATTCGCTGACGTCGAGGGTACAACGTTTCTAAAACTATAAAAAACGCCAGTACACCAACTGAAAAACTGAGGCGAATAATTGGTTCTGCGGCTTCAATGGAAGTCATGGTTTCTCATTGTAAATTATTTATCTCTAGTTTCATTTGTTGTCTCTACCTCCACCCAAACTTCAACAATAGCAGCCTCCATCCACATATGCATACTGTTCGTTGATGGTGCTGCCCATTTTAATAATAATCATTCCTTTAAGTTATTCATAATCAGGGCCATACTGATATGCTACGTATTGAGACAATGCGTAGTAACTGTCCTCAGGTTGGCTCAAACTGACTTTAGGTTAATCTACTGATGACTACAGGCACATATTATGAGCAAAGGACAAGACAGTAAAAAAAATGCTAAAAAGAAACCACTTTTAACCGCCAAAGAAAAGAAAGCGGCGAAGAAATCAAAGAAATCTGAATCTAATGTACTAGGTCAATAAGCGAGGCAGGTCACCCAATGATTGTGGTGACCTGCAAGCCTAGCTCCTTAGTAACGACACTATCTACATTTACCGCCCATTAAATATTTTTTCGCCCCTACTGTTCAACTTGCCTCGCTAATTCACTACCTCGCTTATGCTTAGGCCGGCACTAAAACAACGGCGCCAACATCCGCTCGACTCTTATGTCCATACGTAATAAATTAACCGGCTCTCCGAATTGCGTATATATCGCCACGTCAGCTGCATCCCGCCCATAGGCGATAGCAACACGCCCACCTTCCCGACCCATTTGTGTCGGATCGAATGTATACCAACGCCCTCCTACATAGGCCTCGAACCAAGCATGCAGGTCCATCGGTTCAAGCCCCTCGAGGTAACCAACAACCATTCGAGCCGGAATCGACAACGATCGGCAACAGGCGATACCTAAATGTGCCATATCTCTGCAAACAGCCTCCGACTTTTCATTAACTTCGCAGGCACTAATAATTTGCTGACCGCTACCGGGCGCATACCGCATTGTCTGGCATATATAATCAATAATCGCCGTGCACTGGTCATAGCCTGGAGCCCTCCCCACCACAATCGATTGCGCAAGTTGAGTGAAACGATCTGATTCGCAATACCGACTTGGCAGCAGAAACGGCAAGGTCTCTTCAGGTAAATTTTGGACTTCAATAAAAGGCGCGCCAGGCGCCACATCGAAGGCCTCAGCGCATTCGATATTCACCGATGTATTGATAAAGAATAGCCCCGGCGGAGCCACCAGTCGTTGGCACAAATTGCCAAACGGGTCGGTGAATTCGACCGCCATGACGCTGGGTGACATTTCATACTGCTCGCGCGCTACCCACTGTTGCCGCCCACTGCGAGGGCGAAGCATGAGTAAAAACGGCGTAGCAACCGGGATGTTGAACTCAAGAACACAAGAAGCATGTAACCACATGGAAGATCCTGATTAATATAAGCCGACGGAATACTGTATTCTATTCAAGCTCAGAGCCCATAATCGGGTGCAGACTATTGTTAAAAGCTCTCACCTTGACAGTTCCAGCAAAATTCAAAAGAGGCATCGTTCTGCTCCTTGCACTGACTGCATAACCACTCAGCTGCATCAACCTGACTTAATGAGCTCTCTAGTATAATAATGGCTCTCTCGTAGTCAGCTTCATTTGTTAGCCAAATCTCTACCCAGGCATCAAAGGCTGACACCTCGCCAATAGCGCTGGAGGCAAACTCATTTTTAAGTATGACATCAATATCGTAAGACTCGAGAATATTCTTGGCGTTTCCGACAATTAATCGATTCTCATTGGTATAGATCATCTTCATAACCGATTACTCATAATCGCAAGTATCAACAGCAGTATCAATTCATTTGCTAAGTATGAAAATTAGGAAATCAAAGTTGGTTTTTAGTAGGCGAGTACAATACCGTAAGATCAATATTTACCTTAGACCGCTAAAAATTTTAAATGAAATCATCCAACTTAAATTGATGAGCAAGACTGACTGCAATCTCCAATGAAGAAAAAACGGCATCCAGATAGGAATTTTTGTATTATCGGGTGTGCATTGTAGTCATTGCTCCGAAATAAAGAGAGGCTCTTGAGTGGCATTTAGCTCTAATTTAACCCGCTCTGCTTTACTAATATATTTAGGCTTACTTTGAGGGGATAATTTCGCATTAGCTTTTTTGGCTCGAGCCTTTAAAGTCTGATTGCCTTTTTTACGACGATTCATTCGTATTTGCTCAATGAGTAAACACTTGTATGATATCAGCTTCTCACGGGGAACCAAATCATATATCGCACTGTTCAGATTTAGCGATCAGGATGTGCTCCTTATCTCTCAGAAGATAACACAGCGTCTTTCCAAGATATGCCTCTTCAATACCTAGGCTAGAGAACAGATAACTTATGCCCAGTGAACCTCGGCATAATGACCACTTAAGACTCTAGATTTAAACCAATATATTGCTCGCTAAAGCTTCGGCTGCTTTTATACCATCAACTCCAGCTGATAAGATACCTCCAGCATAACCAGCACCTTCGCCAGCGGGATATAAACCCTTAGTATTAATACTGTTGAAATTGTTCTTATCCCGTTTAATACAGATAGGCGACGATGTACGTGTTTCTACACCGGTTAAAACAGCGTCATGCATAGCAAAGCCTTTAATCTGCTTATTAAACTCAGGGATAGCTTCTCTGATCGCTTTTACTGCAAAATCAGGCAACAACAAGCTCAAGTCGCTGAGTGTTATGCCGGGTTGATAAGAAGGCTTTACACTGCCTATTTTTGTAGAAGCTTTATCTGCCATAAAATCACCTACCAATTGCGCAGGCGCATTGTAATTTTCACCACCCATTTGATAGGCTTTTTCTTCTAGTTGACGCTGTAAATCAATACCGGCTAATGGATGCTGGGGGTAGTCTTTTTCAGGGTTAACATCGACAACAATAGCCGAATTAGCATTGCGTTCATTTCGCGAATATTGGCTCATGCCGTTAGTCACTAATTTACCGGGCTCGGATGCTGCCGCCACAACAGTGCCGCCAGGGCACATACAAAAACTGTAAACACTTCTTCCGTCTTTACAATGGTGTACTAACTTGTAATCAGCAGCCCCTAAGATCTTGTTGCCCGCATTGTCACCAAACCTGGCTTTATCAACAATAGACTGTGGATGTTCAATTCTAAAGCCGATAGAAAAAGGCTTAGGTTCTATATAAACCCCACTTTCTAATAAACTCTGGAATGTATCTCTGGCACTATGTCCGATCGCTAAAAGTACGTGCTTAGTCTTTATAATCTCACCAGAACTTAAGGTCAGACCTTCGACTTGATGATCTTCAATATGTAAGCTTTCTAGTTTTTCGCCAAAGCGTATCTCACCGCCTAAAGAAACAATCTCAGCTCTAATATTTTCAACCATTTTTACTAATTTGAAAGTGCCAATATGAGGTTTACTAACATAAAGGATTTCTTCAGGCGCACCTGCCTTAACGAATTCGGTTAACACTTTACGGCCATGAAATTTAGCATCTTTTATTTGGCTGTATAATTTTCCGTCAGAGAAGGTACCCGCACCTCCCTCGCCAAACTGTACATTAGACTCCTCATCTAATTGTCTCTTACGCCATAGTGCCCAAGTATCTTTAGTACGCTGCCTCACATCCTGGCCTCGTTCAATCACAATGGGTTTCAAACCCATTTGCGCCAACAGTAACGCCGCTAAAATACCACAAGGGCCAAAACCAATAATCACCGGGCGCTGCTGTTCACCCTGAGGAAAATCCGTTGGCCTTTCAGCAACAAATTTATAATCCATGTCGGGGCTAGGTTTAATAAAACTTTTGCCTGCATATTGTTCAAGGCAACGTTTTTCAGCTTGATCTGTCAGCTCTACATCTACACTATAAATTAAGAAAATAGAACTTTTCTTACGTGCATCATAGCTTCTTTTAAAAATTGATAGCCGCGTGAAATCACTCTCTTTTAACTCTAGCTTTGTGATAACTTGCTGTTTTAATTCACCGCTAGAGTGATCTAAAGGTAATTTAATGTTTGTAAGTCTTAACATATTTATTCGTTCTGCCCTGCTGTATAGGCCAATGCCCATTGGAAGTGGTTTTCACGGAGAAGACCTGTCACCTAAACCACCTCACACCTATAATATAAAATCGTTCGTTTTTCTTTCATTATTCAATATATCATAACGCTATCTTGCTCATCTGGATTAGCCGCTAACTTCCCTGCTAACTAGCTATAATATAGCTGCGACCGCATTTGAGATTGCCTCACTAACATTAAGCTCGCTCAGCAAGACATTCAAAGCCTCCCATTTCAAATTCACGACAAATTAATGGGCGCTTATCATAAATAGTACATGCCATGGTGCTTCTATCTAAAGCTGCGCACCACCCATCTTCTAAACGAGACATAATCATCCCGCCCCAATTATCCAATTCAATATATTTTTCAGGAACACCTGTATCCGTAATAAGCATTACCTCCAGACGGCAACAATTAGCCCTGCAGGTTGCACATGTCACATCATAGCTAGGCAACGTTATTACCTCAATTGACATTTTTAATCATGTGCCTTGGCTGTCTAAATTTATGCCCAGTGACTTCATAACTCATGCGACCATTTTATTTGAAACTCTATCTCTTCGCCAGACTCATCGCGCTCATGCTCTATATTGTAATGTGCCCGAACAGGAACATAAATTCTTTCATTAGCAATCTGTATTTCAAACTTCTCATTATTTTCTAATGCATCTGCTAGTCGACGGAGTTTTGCAATAAATTCAGATGTTGAGTAATCCTTTTCAATATCACGTTCTTCTTTCATATAAATTCTTCACTTACCTTAGTATGTTGGTATATA
>JBNMPW010000024.1:0-25124 GCA_051277205.1 Oceanicoccus sp.
ATGAGTAAGCAGTAGAACCGGTCGGCGTTGATACGATTAAGCCATCCGAGCGCTGTCGATAAACAAACTCATCATCGACATATAAATCAAATTCAATCATCTTTGCCGAGGTACCTGAATTAACTACTACATCGTTTAGCGCTTCTGCACGGCCAATTTTGATACCATCACGTATTACCACCGCCTTTAATAAAAAGCGCTTTTCGATGCTGTACTCGCCGTCAAGTACAGCACCGACCTCCTCTTCGATATCATTAGGCATGATATCCGTGAGAAAACCCAAGCGGCCTCGGTTGATACCCAACACCGGTACATTGTGACGCGCCAACATTCTAGCGGCACCCAATAAACTGCCATCACCGCCGAGCACAATAATCATGTCACAGCGCTCACCGAGTGCTGTATGTCCGGCCACATCATAGGGGTTATCGACTAACAGTGTTGCTATGTTTTCAGCTAGCAGAATAGCAACACCTCGACTGGACAAAAAATCTGTCAGCACCTGTAATGACTCCCCCACAGCATCGGTTTCGCGGCCGATAATGCCAATTGTGTTAAATTTATCCATCTAGATAGCTCTGCTGTTATTAAGATGCGTTATTATACTCTAAATTCTCATAGGCCCAAGTTTTGCAAAACCCTCCCAGACCCCTGCTGACTGCTCTTGCTCTTTATGAACATCCAGCAGTTCGTGATCTAGCTTGGAGCTGTTTTGGTCCCAACCTGATTGATGATTTTTCAGACCTGTCAGCTAATACAATTACTAGCCCAAAGTTCACCTTTACTGAGCCACGCCAGCAATACCTGCTGGAGCTAGACCGACAGCCGCAGCCACTGCTAGAACACTTACAAAAACTCAAAAGCACCCGCATCGGTATTTACTTTGAGGCACTCTGGCAATTCTTTATTAGCAATGACGCCTCGCTGGAGCTGATTAGCCACAACCTGCCAATTTATCAACAGGGCAAAACCTTGGGTGAGTTCGACATCATTTACCGTGACATCGAAATCCAGCAAACTTATCACTTGGAACTGGCGGTAAAATTCTATCTCAATAGCTCGCTGTGCAAAATTCACCCAACTCAAGATCTCAGCGCTGACTTTAATTACTGGCTGGGGCCGAACACCAAAGACCGCCTAGATCTGAAGCTGAATAGATTATTAAGCCACCAGATCAGATTGTCAGAATTGGAGCCAGGCAGAGACGCGCTATTAGCTTTAGGCGTCGAGCAGCCATTGCCACAAATAGCGATACGCGGCGGCTTATTCTACCCCTACCAATCACACACTGATGGTATTTATAATGTGACTGACAAAGAGCAACCGCCGATAGCAGACATCGCGAAACTGGCGTCCGATCATAATCGCCATCAATGGTTAACATGGTCACAATTAATAGCACAGACAGATAATAGTCGCTGGTTAGTGTTACATCGCGGACAATGGCTTAGTCCAGTTTGGTGCGACCTTTCTGCAGCACAACAACCGGTTGGCCGTGAGCGTTTATTGATCGACTTAGGCGAGCAATTAGACATTTATCGGCAACCGCAAATGATCACCAAAATGCAGCTAGTTGAAAATGGTTACGTGGAGCAACAAAGGTTTTTCGTCTGCCCCGACAACTGGCCAGAATGTATGAGCGAACCAAATAATATCAGTTTAGCAACTAAAGAACCGCGCTAATCTGCTCAAAGAGTTTTTGCTCCTCAATTGGGCAACTAGAAAAACCTCCCGTCAACGCACTAACGGTAAAACCTTCTTCACCCAGTAAGAACGTCGCCGCTTTACTGCGACGACCACTATTACAATACATCACATACGCTTTGTCGCGATTTAACATACGCGATTTTAATTTTAATAAATCCAGCGGCATATTGATTGCACCTTCGCAGTGACCTTGCTCAAATTCATCTTGGCTGCGCACATCAATCCACTGAGCGCTTTCTGCAATTCTAGCTTTAGCTTGCGTTAAGTTAAGTTGCTCAATGGTCGGCGATTTTAATAACAAGAAGAAATCTTGTTTCATTAACTTCATCAGTACACCGTTGCTGTGCATCCTAATGGTGGCATTACGAGCTGCTTCATTTACTAAGGCATCCTCACCAAAGCAACGCCCTACCGCTAGCTGCGCCACCAATTGTGAAGGACTGCGCTCATCCGCCGCCTGATAAACATCAGCAAAACCCTCCTTAATAAAATAACAGCAATCGCCCAACTCACCTTGGCGAATAATGGTATCGCCCGATGACACATAACAAGCGGTAAACTTATTCAATATCTGCCGAATATTCATCGGCGGTACTTTATAAAACAAATTTGATTTCAGCAGCGTTAGCATCCAATCAGCATCTTCATCCAAATCGCGCTGTGCAGATATATCCAGCATGATATAACTTGAAACTTGATCCCATGCCAGCATCGCATCAAATTGATCGGCATCAAAACGAATCACACTACAATCGCTGACCGCTGTTGCTTGTTGGCGACGCGGCTGGTGATTAGCCAACGGATAACAACAAAGTGGATTATCCCCCGTCAAGATCGTGGTTAGGCCCCGCATATCTTGCAAGCTCACTGCGCCACTCAATAAATACACCATTTGGTTATCGTATTCGCCAATACTGAACAACGACTGGCCGGCACAAACTATGTCTACCGACTGGTCGCGTAACAACGTGTTGAGATGATCAGCGGTCAGCGCATTGACTGGCACTAAGGTCTGTAATAAGTGCTGCTCTACGGGTTCACTGAGAGACGTTATTTGTGAGGTCATTATACAAACCCTATCCATTTATCATTTTATTAATACGTGACGCCATACCGCGTCGCCCCTGCAAACCACCGGTGTGAATCGCTACAATTTGGCTACCGGCGGCAAAGCGTTTTTTCTCAATCATTTGCATAAGGCCATAAAACATTTTTGCGCTATAAACCGGCTCTAATGGAATGGCATAGTCTGATTCAAACTGATGCATAAACCGTAATAAATCGTCACTTAGCTTAGCATAGCCTCCACAATGATAATCATGCTCGACCCGCCAGTTTTTTTCCTGCACCTTTTGTGGCTCAATGTCAGAATCAGCCGCTAACGCTGCCAGCCATGCTGCTATATCTTGCTCCATGTAGTGGGCATTTTTTAATACAGAAAAACCAAGCACTTGTTTTGAGTCAGCACAAGCTGCCGCTACCCCTGCCAATGTTGCACCGGTCCCACAAGGTAAGGCAATAACGTCATAGGTATCCGCCAGTCGATGCTGAATATGCTCAACAATATGCTGACAGCCTTTGACACCTAAGCTATTACTGCCGCCCTCAGGGATTATAAAGGACTGCTTAAACTGCGCGGCTAATTGCTGTTGAAATTCAGGCTGATGCCGCTGCCGGTATTCAGTGCGCGACACATAATGCAAATGCATACCCTGCGCCACTGCATCTTGCAAGGTTGCATTTAATGGCTGACTAGGCTCACCACGAATAACGCCGATAGTCGCGAGCTCATGATTTTTGCCCGCGACTGCCAATGCATGAATATGGTTTGAATAAGCGCCGCCAAAACTCAGCAAGCTGCGATATCCATTAGTTTTTGCAAACGCGATATTATTCAGTAATTTAAAATGTTTATTACCCGCTCCGTCAGCCGATAGCTGATCCAACCTCAGCACTGACAAACTCAGCTGCTGCTGTTGTATTAATGGCGCAGTAATAGTCTGCAACGGCGCGAATTGAATTGCTGCCATCGCTAGCTCGGCTCGCGCACTTTAATTAGCTCTGACAAGGCACTGCCAGCGCGGGAATGATCAACGCAGCGATCACTTTCACCGATAATAAAACGAACAGGTTTTTCAACCTTGGGGACGGCACGACCACAAACTGCACCATTATATGGGTCATGATAATTGCAAACTGCTAGTTGATAGTGGCTTATCCAATGCTGATAAATGGCTTTATCAACCGAGCACTTTTCCGCCACATAATTCAATGGCGACTCAAGATAGCCGGCCATATCTGTTGCTGGCACTGTAAGATGCTCTACTCCTGGTTGATAAGCGACGAAAGTGATCCCCGCATTGACCAACCTTTGTAACATACGGTCACCGCTGCCATCGAGCAAAGCTTGTTTTTCTTGCCGTAAGCCAGTCACTTCCTCATTGAGGCGCTTTACCTTATCTTCGCGATAAAACAATTCAACTTCCCGCATATCAAGCGTTTCTTTCAATTGCGCGGTTGCCGCTTTGACACTGGACTTCAATTCTAGTGTATAAGATTCTTGTAAGGATTTAAGTTGCTGCTGATCTACTGCTTGGCTACTTATGAGCTGTTGTTGAAAACCTTCTCTTGCCTGATGAAGATCCTTCGCTTGTGCCTCTATGGTTTTTTTCAAGCGTAGACTTCGGTGCTTTTCCTCAGCAAATAGTTGCTTGGTAGACTCTAACAAAGATTGTTGTTTTTTCTGTTCGCTTAGGTAATGCTGTTGGATAGCCGTTAAGCGATCTTGCGCGTCAGCTTTTAACGTTGCCACCCGAAGTTTTTGGCCTTCCAGATGGACCTCCAGTTTAGCACTCAACTCTTCTTTATAATATTTTGTCAGTCGTTGCTCTAGCTCTGAACTTTTACCCGTGAGTGTTTTATCAGCTGGCACCGCTTTAGCTGAGATTTCTTCTTCAATCTTACTAAAGCCAAGCCGATTACGCTTAATCGCTGCCGCAAGTATCTGCAGGGTATTGTCAGGGGTTGTTTCTAGCACCGGGTCCCACAGCACCCGTTGATGCCAAGATACAGAACACTGACTGCGGCAGGATAAACGAATTGGACCCGCCCCTAGATCGGGGCCTCGACCGGCGTTGTCTGCCAAATGTTGCAAGGGAATATTCCAACTACTATCGGCAAAGCCGCTGGCATCGAAATCAATATAGAAAAATACGCAAGCAATAATATGCAGCCGCTCATCAACACGGACATAAGCGGCTTTCACCTGAGAGCCTTTGAATTCATCCACCGCTAAGACGTGATCGAGGATCGCTTCAAATTCGGGGTATAGCATTTCCTTAGCGAGTCTCTGCCCGTCGAAAAACACTATTGCATTGCTGGTGACCCCAATGCTCATCTGTAAAGCCTTTTGACAGAATTAAACATCATAAGCACAAGAAGTTACTCTGTCATATCAGTTGAATAGAAAATAGCTTATATAAATTAGTTTAAGTATAGGCTAGCTTCAATTTACTGCCGTGATCAACGCCACATTTTGACCACAATCTAACACAAATGCCCGACCAATCGCGGTCATTAAGGCCGCGCGCCCAAGAGGCTCCAGCGCTACTTCATTTTCAACTCAAGATAGCGTTCTTCCAGCTCAATATGCTGAGTTTGCAGGTTCAGCCGCTCCTGCTGTATTTCTTCCAGTTTCGACTTCAATAACTCGGTATTCGCATCATTACCGCCACTCGATTCTAACTGCCGCTTTAATGATGTATTTTCATCCTCGAGGCTGTCAATGGTGGCCAACATATCCTTACTCTCCTTAGTGAGCTCATTGACCACTGGCTCGATGTGCTCATCATTGAATGTCTCTTCGCTGCCGCCACTTTGAGCACGCAACAAATCATTCTCTTGAATAACCCGCGATAGCTCATCCTCAATCAATTGAGTGCAGGTTTCTGCCTCTTGTAAAAAGCGCTGCTGCTGCTCCAGTTGCTGGCTGAGCTCCTCAACGACTTGCTGTTGCTCTTCCACCGAACTGGCACCAACCAGTTTTTTCTTTAGCTCGGTAATCACCTTATGCTGATTCACCGCCATATTCTTCAAGCGCTCAATCTCATCTTGATTTGCCACCATCGACTTACCATTAGTGGGTTGCGCAGGCACCTCCTTTGCCACCAAGGTGGGAGACTCTCCATCCACACCCTCCGCAATGGTGGCGCCCAAATCGTCATAGGCTGAGGCATAATTTTTGAGTACTTTCTCAAATTCATTACTGGGGTCGACGCCTTCTGTCAGTGCTAAAAGCTGCTGATAATAGTCATCCGATTGCTTTTTGGCCTGCTCCCACTGGGATTCCATATTAAAAAACAAAGACTTAAAGCGCTCGAGGTTCTCTAGTCGTTTGTTCAGATTTTCCAGTTCCCGTGCCGTTGCGTCGTCATCCGTCGATACCTCGCCCGCCTCGGCGCCATTATCTGTCGTTGCCACTGCTGCGCTTTCATAAAACTGAATAATTTGCTGAAGTTTAGACTGCAATACCGCCCAGCTGGACTCATCTTCGCTACCGGCATAACGAGCTTCCTTCTCAGCGATTAAAAACACGTGACGCAAGGCGGCTGCCTGCCGGTCTAGTGGCGCATCGGTGGCGATATCCAGCACGATGTCACGATCGGGGCTTAGCGACTGATGATGGCGGCGGGTATGATAAATTTCATCATCGAGATAATCAATAAAAGCACGGCTATTAGCCGCCGCAGCCTCTGCTAATGCCAGTTTTTTTAAGGCGTGTTTAGATTCTTTGCGCGAGCTTCCTACCATTTGCCGGAGCTCGAGAATTTTCTCCTCAAGCCTGGCCATCAATTTGCGCATTTGGCCAAGATGAATCAGCAAAAAAATACAGATCACCAGCAGCAATACTGCAAGCTCAGCTGCAATGTAAAACAAAATTGATGTGTCCGGCATTTTCTATCTCGTGCTTAGGGCTAAACTACTGAAATATGCGTATTTCTTATCAGCGAAAGTATGGTACAGCGCACTAAAGTTTTCCACGCACTAGTGGCAGCTCGAGCCATTTATTAACAATTAGACCACTATCACTGCCGAAATAAGCGGTTATTTTCAACACTTGTCTTCATATTGCTGCGAAATGGGTTGATATCGAGGCCACCGCGACGTACATAGCGCGCATAAACCGACAACTCCAGTGGCTGACATTGAGCTAAAATATCGCAGAAAATCCGCTCCACACACTGTTCGTGATAGTCCTGATGCTGACGATAACCAACCAGATAGCGAAGTAATCCCGCCTTATCAATCTTTGGCCCGCGATATTGCACCGACACACTGGCCCAATCCGGCTGACCGGTAACTGGGCATAATGACCGCAACAAATCACTGTACAACGCCTCCGTCACCAACTCTCCACTGGCGCTTAGCAGACCGGAATCAGGATTGTAGCTGTCTATCTCTATATCCAACTGATCCAAACTTTGTCCGCTCAAAGACTGGTAACAACCGTCATCAACATCTTTGATCAGCACCGCTACCGGCGCACCTGCACAGCTTGATAAATCATCTATCAACATTTGCTGTAACTGCTGCCTATTGGTTAGCCGAGTTTGATTAAATGAGTTTAGGTAAAGCTTAAAGGATTTTGACTCAACAATAGCCGGTGATTCACAGGGCAGACGGAACTCCGCAATCGCTACCTGCGGCATACCCCGGCTGTTCAACCAAGACAATTCATAAGCGTTCCAAATATCAACGCCTTGAAATGGCAGCTGCCCCGGGGCTATCCCCAGCTTATCGCGGGAGCTTTGACGCTCGATTGCAAATAACAACTCTGGCGCATAATGGTCCAAATATTCAACGTCTTGACCCAGCAATGTTTGGGTTTTCTTATCGTTCATCGCCTGACCTCAGGAACGCAGCTGCTTGCCCGAATTGAGCAGATGCAGACTGAAAAAATAAGCCGCCACAGTAAACCCGCCAATCATCACAAACGCCCAGACTACATTAACATCACTGATGCCCAACACACCGTAGCGGAAAGCATTAACGATATACAAAATAGGGTTAATTTTAGACACGCCGGCCCAGAACTCCGGCAATAGATCGGTGGAATAAAAAACCCCTCCCAAATAAATTAATGGCGTTAGCAAAAAGGTCGGGATAATTGAAATATCATCAAAGCTATTGGCATAAACAGCATTGATAAAACCAGCCATGGAGAAAAACACCGCAGTCAATATAACAATGGTCAACGTAATCAGTGGACTATGAATTTTCAGGTCGGTAAAAAACAACGCCACCAAAGTAACAATAATACCCACCCCTAAACCGCGGGCGACACCCCCCACCACATAACCCAGTAAGATAATATAATTGGGTGTCGGCGACACCAATATTTCTTCGATAAAACGCTGAAACTTCGCGCCAAAAAAAGAGGACACTACATTCGTATAGGAGCTAGTAATTACCGACATCATAATCAAGCCTGGCACCACAAACTCCATATAACTGACACCAGCCATGGGACCGATACGACTACCAATCAAATTACCAAACACAATAAAATATAAAGTGATGGTTATCACTGGAGGTACTAATGTTTGCGTCCAAATCCGCATAAAACGATGTATTTCTTTACGCACGACTGTGGCAAAGGCGATCCACTGCTCATTAAAGTTCATAGTGTTCTCAGGATTCCGGTTTATCTAAAGATATTTGACTGGCTATGTATTTTATCGCCAACGTTGTACCAGCTTTTTCATCAGTTACTTTCTGCTACTAAATTAACAAATAACTCTTCCAAGCGATTGGCCTTGTTGCGCATACTCTTAACGGTAATACCTAGCAGGGATAATGCTACAAACAAATCGTTTAAGTTGTCGGTACTGGTGATCTCTATTTCGAGGGTATGGCAGTCGGTTAACTCGCAATTGAATCGCTCTAATACCGGCGCCGATGACAATGACTGCTCAACATCGAAAATCAACACTTCTTTATGCAACTGCGACAGCAAGGACTTCATACTAGAATTTTCTGCAATCACACCATGATTAATAATCGCAATATTGCGGCATAAACTTTCTGCTTCTTCAAGGTAATGAGTCGTTAAAATAATAGTCGTACCATTGTCATTTAATTGTTCGAGAAACGTCCACATCGAACGTCGCATTTCAATATCCACACCGGCGGTTGGCTCATCAAGAATCAGCAATCGGGGCTCGTGCACCAAAGCCCGAGCTATCATCAAGCGACGCTTCATTCCGCCAGACAGGTGGCGTGATGTCTCGTTGCGCTTATCCCATAACCCGAGGGCTTTTAAATACTTTTCCGTACGCGTAATAGCCAATGGCCGCGGCAAACCATAGTAACCGGCCTGATTCACCATGATATCGAATACCTTTTCAAAATTGGGGAAATTAAACTCCTGCGGTACGATCCCCAACTCTTTTTTCGCCAACGAAAAATTACTGTCGATGCAGTTGCCAAAGATCTCTACTTTACCGGCAGTTTTTTGCACCAGCGAGCAAATAATACCGATAGTGGTCGACTTGCCGGCGCCATTAGGTCCCAGCAGGGCAAAAAAATCCCCCTGTTCAACATCAAGATCAATGCCTTTTAATGCCTCAAAGCCATTGCTATAGACTTTGTTTAATTGGCGTATGGATAATGCTGTGGTCATTGTGTGTTCTCAACAAAACATTTGAAGTATAAAAAGCATAAATACTATCACGAAACTAGGTTTTCAAGCTCAGCAAAGATTAGTGACTACCCAAAACAAATCACAGTCTGCTACCATCCCCCCAGTAGAGGATGGCAGCCATTTGCCAACGAAAACAATACACTCCGAGCAACTTAGCTCATCAACACTGTCCAAAAGAATCCAGCCATGAGCAATAGCCGTTACTTTCAACACCACCACGCACTACTCACCGCATTGTATGATTTTTGCAGCCAGCAACTGCCGTTTAGTGAGGAGCGTGCCAGTGATACTGACCGCGAGTGTCTAAAGCTGCTGCAGCAATTGTCAGAGGCAACTGCTGCAGACGACCAATTTCAAGAAAGCGGTCAAGCATTAATCTCTCGCCTGATTGGTAATTACCCCCATATCACCCCAAGCATAAGCCGTGACCTACTGTGGTTTTTTGGTGGCGACTGTCTGCACTTCATGGGCGATGATGAGCTAGCCCTGTATCAGCAATTAGATGAGCTCTGGCATCAACAAGCAGATGCAGGTATTGCCTACAGCGAAGCAAAAGCACGCATATTCCAGCTGCACTAGCAGCATCAGTCCGCAAGAGAACTACAAGATAGAAATAGATACAAAGAAAGAAAATGGAGCGGGAAACCAGGCTCGAACTGGCGACCTGTTCGTTGGCAACGAACTGCTCTACCACTGAGCTATTCCCGCAAGTCTACTCATATCTTGATGGTCCGCCCAGAGAGGCGTTGGTAGTGACTACAAGCTGCCATATCATCGACGATGTGGCTGAGGAAAAAAATGGCGTCCCCTAGGGGGTTCGAACCCCTGTTACCGCCGTGAAAGGGCGGTGTCCTAGGCCTCTAGACGAAGGGGACGCAATAGGTCTTCAACGGTCTCTGTTGAAGTGGCGCGCATCATAATTATCTTACTCCAAAAGGTCAACCCCTTGAGCTAAAGTTTTCTTATAAGTACCTGTTTTTATAATGAAATCGAGCAAATAGTCAGCAAAGCCCGCTACACTGTATAATGAGCCAGCTGATTTGCTATGAGCCAGCGTCAGCAAACCGTAAAAGAGAGCATTTATGTCGACCACGTTAATTGTTGGAATACTAGCCATTGGCCTGTTAATACTGGTTGCGGTTGCAGTGACCCTGCAGACTATCGAGAAAAACGCCAAGGATAAGCGCCGCATAGAAAGCGCGCTTAAGAGCCGCTCGCGCAATTTTGAGTATATGTTAGAAGGCTTCCCGGAAGGTTTTCTTAACCGCGACCTACTAATTCTGGTGTGTAACTGCTTGCTAGAAGTATTTTCGCAGCTGTCGAAAATAAACCCCAAGAATAAGGAATACCAAAGCAAATATCAAAACGCGGCATCAAGATTAGAGCAGAACCGTGCAAAACCGGCCATTGCCGGGACTACCAAGCTAACCGACACCAAGCAGATCAAAGAAGTACAGAAAATGCTAACCGGACTCTACAATTTTATTTCCAAACTAGCCGGTAGCAAGCGGATCAGTGCACAGGAGGCACAGATCTATGCCAAACAAGTGCGTAGGCTGATGGTACAAACCGCCTCTGATGCCCTCACCCAGCCGATTAAAGACGCCTTGCAGCAAACTAAACCAAGGCTGGCCATTCACTACTTAAACATGCTCAATGAAAAAATGACTAAAGAAAACAACGACGGCTTTTATTCGGAGCAAATTAACCATCAGAGCCAACAAATAGCTGAATTAGAACATCAAGCTAGCAATATTGACGCCAGCGTTGAAAACAATCGTGATGAAGCTAACACGCAAACGGACGAATGGAATAAGCCGGATGACTCCTGGAAGAAAAACGCTCTCTACGACTAAAAGCCCTCAATAGTTAACCGTCATTGCCAGCAAGCGGCTAATCTGACACATCGGCCGACCACTCTGCTGCTGCCATTGATTAAAGGCGGACTGCACAGCGGCTAGATCTTTTTGGCTGGTGGGCTTTTTATCCACAATGCCCTGCGCCTTTAGCGCCACCACCACATCTTCAGACAACACAAAGGTATCCTTACCCACCATCCGCAAGAAATAAGCCCCCGAATTACCCCCTAACTGCCGGCCTTGCTGCTTCATCTCACGCCACAGGCCAACAATATCTTGCACCGGCCATGTGGCCAGAAATTGACCTACACTACCATGTTGCTCGGCCAATTCCAGCAACCAAGCAGCGTTATGCCGTACTGCTTTGATTTTGCCCCAATGTCGAATAATGGCCCGGTTGGCCATCAATTCATCCAGCTCTTCATCGCTCATCATCGCAACACGTAACGGATTAAATTTGAAAAAAGCCTGCTCAAAGGCCGGCCACTTGGCATCCACTACCGCATGCCTGAGACCAGCGCGGAATATCCGCCGGCTCATGACAGACAAATATTCACTATCATCGGCCTGCTGTAGATGCTTAGTGGTGCGCGGCTGCGATAAACAGGCCTCTACTTCGCGGGCATCGCCTAAGCGTTGCAATACATGTTGATAAACAGCATCAAAAGGCTTCAAAATTAACGCTCTTTCAGTGTCAATGAAGCCGAATTGATACAATAACGCATCCCGGTAGGCGCTGGGCCATCGTTAAATACATGGCCAAGATGAGAGCCACAGGCTTTGCACATGACCTCTACTCGCACCATACCATGGCTGGCATCGCGATCCTCATCAACCACCTCAGCCGATATCGGCTGATAAAAGCTAGGCCAACCAGATCCGGAGTCGTATTTCGTTCCTGAATCGAATAGCGCTTCATTACAGCATTTGCACAGATACTCACCGGCGGTTTTAGTACCGTTATAAACTCCGCTAAAAGCTCGCTCAGTGCCTTTTTTACGACAGACAATGAATTCTTCTTCAGTCAGATGCTGTTGCCAATGCTGCTCGCTTTTATCCACTTTGCTCATAACTTTCTCCAGTGCTTATAAACAGGAAAAGCCCACAATGGGCCACCAATATTAGATATACGCGACACACGCATGGCGCGATTAGGTATTTTTTCATACACTAACAAACTTTACGCCAAGATAGGTACCACCGACTTGGCTTTATTTAGTGCAATATACCTAAAGCTTGATCACAAGCTTGGTAAAAAACTGATTCAAAAGGCATAGGACAAAACGTGAACAAACAGCCCTTTAAACAATCCGATAAATTAGCCAACGTCTGCTATGACATCCGCGGCCCCGTTCTGGTTGAAGCCAACAGATTGGAAGAGGAAGGCCACCGCATTCTAAAACTGAATATCGGCAACCCCGCCCCCTTTGGCTTCGACGCCCCCGATGAAATTATTCAAGATGTTATTCGACTGTTACCCACCAGCCAGGGCTATTGTGAATCACGAGGCCTCTACTCGGCCCGTAAAGCCGTTATGCAGCATTATCAGCAACAGGGCTTACTGAATGTAGAAATCGACGATATCTACCTCGGCAATGGCGTTAGCGAGCTGATCACCCTTTCAATGCAAGCTTTACTAAACAATGGCGATGAAGTGCTCATTCCAGCCCCCGACTATCCGTTATGGACGGCGGCAGTATCTTTATCTGGCGGCAACCCGGTCCATTATATGTGTGACGAGCAAGCGGATTGGCTCCCTGACATAAATGATATCCGCGCTAAGATCAACAGCAATACCAAGGCAATTGTCGTCATCAACCCCAACAACCCTACCGGGGCTGTTTACTGTGAAGAGCTATTAAAACAAATCGTTGCATTGGCCGAAGAGCATGGCTTAGTGGTACTCGCTGATGAGATATACGACAAAATCTTATATGAAGAGGCTAAGCATATCCCCTTAAGCACGCTCTGCCATGACACTTTATGCGTTACCTTTAATGGCCTATCAAAAGCCTATCGGCTGGCTGGCTTTCGCAGTGGCTGGATGCTATTAACAGGAGCCAAGCATCGCGCCAAAAATTATATTGAAGGTTTGGATATTCTCGCTTCCATGCGCCTATGTGCCAATGTGCCGGCGCAACATGCTATCCAAACTTGCCTGGGTGGTTACCAAAGTATTAAAGATTTAGTATTGCCAGGCGGCCGCCTTAAAGAACAACGCGATATTGCTTATGAACTGCTCAACCAAATCCCGGGTGTCAGCTGTGTAAAGCCCAAGGGAGCTATTTATATGTTTCCTAAACTTGACCGCAAAAAATTCTCCATAAAGGATGATGAGAAATTAGTACTGAATTTCTTACTACAAGAAAAAATTCTGCTGGTACAAGGCACCGCTTTTAATTGGCCCGACCCCGATCATGTACGGGTAGTTTTTCTACCTCGTAAAGATGACCTCAGTCATGCCATCAAACGCTTCGGCGCATTTTTATCCAGACTATAACCGTGCCTAGACCATGACTGATATACATATTGATGATTTCCATAAAGACGTAGCCGTTATATTTTTGCGCCTTTATAAAAGCTTCCCCCGTAAAGTTATTCTCTACGTCGAAGATATCTGTGGCGAAGATCAACCTGATGAATTTGGCTTACATAGCGAGCGCTTTACATCCGGATTTAGCACCATGGTGTGGTTAGCCGAGCATGGCTATCTCAATTTTGAGAGCGCCATTAAGCAGGAAGCCTTAGATAAAACGGTATTAAGCGAACAAGGTTTTCTATTATTGTCATCGCTGTCAGACTTGGATTTTGGCGAAGCCGACACTGATGACTTACCCGATTCGGTGCTACAACAAGCGCGCAGTAACATCAATCAATTACGCAAAGCGGTGAATAGCCGCTCATCAATTATGATTCAGCAGTGCGTGCAGCACATGTTACACAACAGATTTAGTAACAAGGCTTTTAGCAACAAAGGCTAGAGAACCCTATGTCGACTCGCTTGCCGGTAGTCGGTGATGCAATACGTGGAGCAATCGATGTCATAATAGGTAGCGCAACATTTAAAATCCCGATCGTAAAAAAATGCTAAGCATCCGACCTTGATTGATCAGCTTTCTGTTCATTAAAGCCTTTTATTAATAGCTTGTAACACTTCCCTCATGCTTTGTTATCCGCAAAGGAAAAACCAACGGGGTACATAATAGCATCGTGGTAACCGGTAATGACCTGCCGATAACCACTGAGCGCTGCATCCAGCTCGGGATCATTGCTATCTACCAATAAAGGCCGCCCCTGTAACTCGGTAATTTTAGTTTTTGTAGCGATAATTTGTAAACTATCCAAACCCACCACGCGCAGTACTGCCGGGCTGAGCTGTTGGTTGCCCCGACCTAAAATATGACCCTGACCACCAATCGCGGTGATAATGATTTTTACTGACGCCGGTTCAGCGCCATGCTCAGCCAGCAAGGCTAATATGCCCCGCTCATCCAAATCAGTACCACAGAGTTTATTATTCTTAAGCGCGTCAAAACCCAACAAGGTATTGGCCAAACCCAGCTGCTGCATAATCGCTCTTGGGGTTGAACCTGGGCCGATAATATAAAGTGTAGCTGGCGTCATCGATTCAATAATATCCGCTGCAATACCGTCGACCACTAACTCTTCCACTTCACGCCCAGAGGATTTTACCTGCTGTAAAAAATGGCCTTCACGCGGCACCAGCAGCTCACCAAAAAACCGTGACCGAACCTGGCCCTGACGAAAAGCCTGTTCGTCAATATCACGGACTTCAGCCAAACCAACATCCACTAACTGAGCGCTTATTAAACGGTTTATCAGTTCTCCTGCCGCTTGCGGCGAAACCGCATACACGGCGGAATGCATTTTCACCCCAGCGGGGATACCTAACACCGGAAAGTCATGGCCGATGGCACGATAAATATCTCTAGCGGTGCCGTCACCACCGACAAAAATCAATAAATCCACCGACATTTCTTTTAACAATACTGCCGCACGTAGACTATCTTCTGCGCAAGAAGGCGCTACCGAGGCAATGCCTACGACCTCAACTGATAAGCCAGCCGCAAGTACGGCGTCTTCTCCCATATCACCGGCAAAACAATAAACGGTCAGCGGTTGATTTTTATCAATCATGTCTAAGGCCACAGTAGCGCGTGCAGACGACCGCTGCTCAGCACCGCTAGCTTGTGCTTGCGCCACCACAGCAGCGCCATCACTGCCCTTTAACGCCAGCGGACCCCCTATGCCCGCCCAAGGGTTAACCACCAAGCCAAGTTTAAACATGAAAACCCAACGCTTGTAAATCAGCCAATACTTTCGCATCTAACTGGTCACTATTGCCGATCGCCGCTCGGCTAAACTCCCGTCGCTCAGGATAGTTTTTCCGCAATAGATCAAAACTCGCGGCCGTGGATGTATCTTTATGCAGTAAAGCGCCACGCATCCGCTGATCGTCCGCCGCCACATCGTAACAAGCCAGCACCGCCTCTCTAATCAATGCAACGGAGCCCCGCTCATGTAACTCCAAGGTTACTAACGACTCATGCTCTGTCACTTTATTAGCAACCTGATGTTGAAGGAAATCACAGCAAGCCTGGTAAATCATTTCTAGCCCCGCCAACTTGCCATCGAAGCTATAACCAGCAATATGTGGCGTTGCCAAGTCAATGCGCTGCATTAACGCTATATCAATATCGGGCTCATTTTCCCAAACATCCAGCACCACACAGAGATCATCACGCTCTTCTAACACTTTTTTTAGCGCTTGATTATCGAGACTGCCACCCCGCCCAGCATTTATTAACACTGCGCCGGCTTTTAACGAGCTCAATTCAGTTTCGGCTAACAGATGAAATGTGGGGTGAGCGCCATCATAGGTTAACGGTGTATGCATACACACAACATCCGAGTTCAATACCTGCTCTAAACTTGTCAAAATCGGATAAGTATCATCTGTCAGTAGTGGGTCATAGCCGACACAATTGACACCCAAGGCCGCAAAGCGTTGATAAACACGACTACCCACATTGCCCATGCCGATAATACCCAGTTGACCACCGCCCAATAAACAATCCATCACCCCAGCTAAACGGCAACAAGCACTGAATATATAATCAACCACTGACTGGGCATTGCTGCCTGGCGCATTTGCCCAGCCAATACCCTGCGCCGTTAAATAATCACAATCTAAATGGTCGATGCCAATAGTAGCCGTTGCTACAAAACGCACTGACGTGCCCTGCAGTAATTGTTGATCAACTTTGGTTACCGAGCGTATTAACAAAATATCCGCCGATTGCAATTGCGTATTGCTCAGCTGGCGGCCATCGACTAAGCGCACGTCACCCAAGATTGAAAAACGCGCGGCCACATTCGGGATATTTTGATCGGCAACAATGAGTAACGACATCAAGCTTACACCTTTTTGTTCATAATAGAGGCTACTGTTCGGCTGCCAGCAGTTGCTGTAATGGCCGCTCAAAAGCTTGGCCGATACCAAACTCATCCAGATAAGCGATAACCATCTCCGCACTGGGGCGCTGCCACAGTAATTGCTCATTGCTGCCCAACGGCACCGAGGACTCTAATGCCACCAACGCTTGCGCCATGGCAATTTGAGATTGGTATTGCAGCAGTTTAACAGCCAAACTTTTACTACCGCGAATTGAGCTCGCCGCCAAATGATCGAGCTGTTGGTACAACTGCTCGATACTGTCATATTGCTGCAGTAACTGCGCCGCAGTTTTTTTGCCAATCCCTGGCACACCCGGAATATCATCAACACTATCGCCAACCAACGCTAAAAAGTCCTTCATTTGATCTGGCCTCACGCCAAATTGCGCTGTAAATTGCTCGCGGTTACTGAATTTATCGGCGGCAAAATCCCACATCTGGTCATGCTCAGAGATCAGTAGCTGACCCAAGTCCTTATCCCGCGTCACCACACAGACACTGCGTCCTTCATTGCGGGCGCGCTGCGCTAAAGTGGCGATAA
The DNA here is from genome assembly GCA_051277205.1 of Oceanicoccus sp. Lineage (GTDB taxonomy): Bacteria > Pseudomonadota > Gammaproteobacteria > Pseudomonadales > Dasaniaceae > Oceanicoccus. Next base: position 17,288 of record JBNMPW010000024.1, read on the forward strand.
TATCGTCAGCTTCATAACGCTCGCTAGCCAATGCCGCTACGCCAAAAAATTCAGTAAGCCCTTTACACGCTTCTAATTGAAATGCCAGCGCCTCATCAGGTAAGGCGCGACTGGATTTATAATCTGGATAAATATCATTGCGAAAACAGCTACCTAAACTCTCATCAAAAGCAGCAGCCAATTGCTGTGGCTGAGTTCGCCTTAAAAAACTGATTAAAAATTGGGTGTAACCGTAAAGCGCGTTAACAGAATAGCCATCAGGACTAAACCACTGATCGGGGATAGAGAAATAAGCCCGGAAAATATAAATAGATGCGTCGATTAAATATAAAGGCTGATTGGTTTTCGGCGCTGTCATTGCAATGCGTCCAGTGAGAAACGACTTGCATCGAGTTTTTTATCAACACCATAGCGCTCACATAAGGCTACTCTTAAACGTTCAGCCCGTCTAGGCAAGCCCTCCTCACAGTAACTAATAAGCTGTCGATAGACGGCCTGTTTGAATGGAGCGGCATCCGTTGTCTCACCATTTAAATTGTCAACGCTAATGCGAAACGCTTTACCGCAGCTAGAGGACAATATCCACTCCAATGCCTGCGGCTTAACCTCAACCTGTTCAAACTCTCGTTGCTGGCCATGGTTGCGGCCATCGGGGGCATACCAATACCCATAATCCACTTGCTGGCGGCGGTCTTTTCCGGCAATACACCAGTGTGCAATTTCATGCAGGGCACTTGAGAAATAACCATGGGCAAACACAACTTGAGCAACAGACTTCGCCGTTATGGCTTTATGGCTGGCACCAGCGGGTAAAAAAATCGGCTCATCGAGACCACGCTGCAAACAGGTAGTTTCAGCGTCAGTAAACAAGCGATTAAAAATGGCGATCAAATCGTCAGGGCAAAGCTTCTCTTCGGCTAACTGATCCGTAGAACGGGCGTGATTGTGGTTAGACATTGTGTAGAAGCCCGTCTAATTCGCTATTGGTGGCTGTTGTTACACTGGCCTGAGCTGACAACCAGCAGTAATAATCGTCACTCAGCCATTCTCGGCCAGCCAGTAGATGGTTGAGATAATTTTGTTCGGGCAACAAGCCCTCTGCCAACATTGCTGCGTTGGCGACATAAACCCAAGCGTTGACAGCACCCTCTACTGTCGTCACTGAATAAACTTCGCGACTGTAACGCACGGGACTACCTTCAAAGGGGTCCATTACGGCTATATCATCAGGCCGCTGTAGACCGTATAACACACCTTCAACAGCGCCATCGCGCTGGTAACCAATATTGGCATAGGCGATATTTTGCTTGCCACTTGCACGTTTATTAAAGCACAGCTTAAAACCTGGCAAGCGCCCTGCTCGCTGATCAATAAAATCAATACCCCGGGCGCGCATCCGCGCTGGGTTCATATTACTGCCGTAGGCGAAATAGTAGTTTATCACGCAAGCACCTGATTTATATATGAATTGCTGATTTATGCAGGATGATTATACAGGGCTTTTTATAAATGCTGTAACGATAGAAATCAATAGCTTAAGGAATCGTTTTGCACGCTATTTTCAGCCTCTCGCGGTATCGGAACTTTCGGCGCTAACATGCGAGTGGGTAAGGCCACTATTACCGTATTATCGTGCGGGATCAGACCGACTGCTGTGTCGTTTACAAAATTTACTCTGGTCGCTGGCAGCGACCGCTAGCACAATCTCCTTTATAAAACGATTAGAGATCACTCTGGTCAAGTAATCTGTAAGCTCGACTACTCTATAGATATTGCCCGCGCCGACATTTTAAGCCAAGCCTACGCTAGGCAAGGTATTTTCTGCATTCGCTGTCAGCGCAACGAGAACTATAAAAAGTACAGCAAATAAAAGTATCTTTATACCAATGGCAAATCGTAAGATAACGCGCATTATTTACGCCAGCACCTTTCCTAATATGGATTCTAATGAAAAAGACCTACGAACTATCTCACCCAAAAATCAAGGTAGCCCGCTTAATAGACGCTGCCAAACATGACATTAAAAAATACATGAAGCGCGAACGACGCAAAGAACTCCCAGAGGGCGCTAATTTCTGGAGTTTCGATTGCAAATACGGTGTAGATGAATTAAGTGCGAAAGAGATTCATATCGGGGAAATCAACAAACATATAGATGAGGCGGAGAGCCAAGCGCTTCCGTCGTTTTATCTGGAAATACTCTCTAATCCAGTAACTTCTAATAAACAGCAATCAGTAGATATTGATGAAACCGATCTAGGCGATGATACTCGAGGTGAATAGACAGATATAAAAAAGGCCCCAACACTGGAGCCTTCAATCATTAGCTGGCTAAATTTATTTTTTACGCTTGATGCTAACCAAACCAATCAACGCTGAGCCGAGTAACCAAGCCGCTGCTGGCACCGGCACTTCTGTTGCCGACCAAACTGCATAGACACCCAAGGGGTTATATGTTGAGTCAAAGTTAATATTTTGGAGAACACCTAAGCTGATGGTATCAATTTGTCCAGATGTGTTTTTTGCAATCGCTACGAGGCCAGGGGCGCCATACAACGTCACGATGTTTCCAAAATCCGTGTTTTCTACTCCGGCCGTAGTAGCGGAGTAGTCGTCGTAAATTCCGACAAAAACTTGATCCAATAATGATTGTGATGCAGATAAAGCTTCGGTGGATGACGTGAACACGAAATCGGTGCAACCACTGAATAACGAGTTACAACTTCCATCAACGAACGCCACATCATAATTGGTACCATCAACATTAACATCGGTTGCCCCCGTCAGTTGATAGCTACCATCAAACAGTAACGTTGCAGCGCTTACTGATAGTGAAAGCGTAAGACTTAGTAAAGCTAGAGTTTGTTTCAGCATGATGAATATCCTTTTCAAAATTAATATTTTGATTCTACACGGTTTTATCCACCTAGGGCTACCTTTGAGACAGGACGGACTCAGTGTGAGTTAAACGGATTTAAATATTGATCTTGTTAATGAACCATATGAAATCTGAGGCGGCTAATCTAGCTAAGAAGATAAAAAGACTGTTTTGTGCTCAGCTGCGACCTATTTTAACTGTTCCCCATTTGTCCGTTTTGTCTGGAAAAAACCCCACATATCTCACAATATGGCGTTCAAATTACAGTACCTACTTATTTAGTAGCTCTATGCGCGGGACTTGCGACGACTAAAAAACTCAGGAGTGCCGCTCAATCTCTTGATTATGGATAACAGTTACACTGACTACTAGCACTTATTCGCGTTCGTCAAAGCTTTATACGACGGTTAAGAATCGCCACTGACCGTGAGCGACCCAAAGAGAGAGCAAAACACGGTTTACCAACCTGGGCCGACCATCAACAGTTCACAAGAACCTATACATCCTGTCATGTACAACCCTAATTCTTAACTAACAAAAGGCCTAACATATCACGGCAACTGTGCTAAGTTTTATACCTATAAAGCCACTTTGATTAATAGACCCATTTGAGCATGAAACAACCACCACCAACAAATAGGCCCCAATCATTCAAGGTAATGTCATCGAAGGATTGTGCTTCTCATCCACTTTGGCGTGTTGGTCCGCACGCTGGTGAGCTCGTAGATAAAGCCGGTACCTTAGAAGTAAGAGAAATAGCAAACGTACGCTGGCTACACCGTGGCAACGGTGCAATTGAATCTGCGATGAACCTTGCAAACCCAAGCCAGTTGATGCTTGCTCACAACCAGGCTTTAAGCTTATTCCGAATATTCAATAAAAGCCCTAATCGCATATTAAATTTGGGGTTAGGTGGCGGCGATCTCATCCGTTACCTGACAAAAATATCTCCTTCAACAGCCATTACAACAGTAGAGCAAGACCCCAATGTGATAGCGTTTTATTTTCAACATTTTTCTCAAGCATCAACACAACATGAAATTATTGAAGCAAATGCACTAACTCTCGAGGATATCTTACCTGGGCGCCAACAATTTAACGCCATTATAATTGACATCTTTAATGAAGATAGTTTCTGTTCTCTTGGCTTAAACCGACAATACCTTGAACGATGCTTTAGCTGGCTTTCTGATGATGGCGTCATTGGATTCAATCTAATGGTAAAAGACGTTTCAAAGCTTCAGCAGCTGGCATCGAATTTACGTAATGTCACCGGCAGTATTCCAGTGATCTTCGGTATTCCTCATCACCTCAATATCATTGTGTTTGTCAAAAGAGATCTTCCCGTATATTTAGATGCAATATCACTTATTAAAGAGGCAGAAAATTTGGACAAAACCGATATAACTCAATTACCGATCATGAAAAAAATTGCACAGAGGATGATAGAAGACAATAAAAGTCGTTTTGAAGCAATCGATTAGAAAACTTTAATCATATCGGGATTTACTTCATGTTATGCCATAAGATTAAAGTATAGGAGCTGCAATTTTTGCCTGCGATTAAAACCCCATAATAAGCCCGCTGCTAGATTAAGTCAGGCAACTTGACATTTATGCAGATAGCGCCGATTTAGTGCCCACTTTAAGCTCGCGTCTGTTATAAAAAAGCATATGGTGCTTACGCACCACATGCTATTAATCCAGCAAAAGCAAACATCGGCTTGTTCACTTTTTCTATTACTACTATTGTTACTTGGCTGGCGGCATAAGGACTGTATCGATGACATGAATAACACCATTGCTCGCGGCTACATCAGCAGCTACGACATTTGCGCCATTGACTGTAACACCAGAAGTTGAAGCCACAATTTTGATGGTATTACCTTCCAGTGTATCGGCGTTAATCGTCCCCTTGAGAGCATTAGACATTACTTTGCCAGATACGACATGGTATAGAAGAATCGCTTTCAGCTGATCCTTATTTTCTGGTTTGAGTAAACTGTCGACGGTACCTTCTGGCAGAGCAGAAAAAGCATCGTCAGTAGGAGCAAAAACGGTCAGTGGACCGTCACCCTTAAGAGCATCGACGAGACCAGCAGCCTGAGCTGCGGCCACCAAAGTATTGAACGAACCATTGGCAGCAGCCACATCGACAATATCGCCAGGCCCTGCAGGTTTATGCGCTCCGGCGATAACTGCCGTTGAGAAAACCACAATCAATGTTGCAAAAAAAAGTGCGTATGTTTGAGATTTTTTAATTAATTGAAAAATCATAATGAACTCTCTTAGTCAAAGAGGATGCGGAACGGCATGCTCTAAGCTTTGTTACGGCTTAAAGTAACAATTGGATTCCCTTTATTGATACAAGATACACATGCTGAATTATTATAGAATAACATCCGCACAATCAGTAAGGTTACCTAGCGCCGGCACAAGGGTCTACTAAATTAACAACGTGTCTTCTTTAAAGGAAAACGTTAATCTTTAACTCAGCCAAAACCAACAATTTTGTGCGGCATTCTCTTAGCGCTCCCAAACCTCCTACCAAAAAACCCAAGAACACTGATCACCTGACTTATTAATCTACGCTTTCTACACTAAATTATGCAGCATCATCTCTTGCGGGTGTGGCTTCATATACCAAGACTGGCCTATGTACTCATCTGGGAACTTTCGAAAGTGATGGCGTAATAAAGTAATGGGGACAATAAGCGGGAGGTAGCCCTGCCGGTATTGCTCAATGATTTTATCTAACTCCTGCCGGTCGCCGGAATCGAGATCACGTTTGAGATATCCCTGTATGTGCTTTAGCACATTAGCATGATTATTTCGGCTAGCAGGCTGTCGAAGCAACTCACTAATCTGGTGGAGATAGTGCACACAAAAACTGCTGATTTCCATGCCGCCGATACCCGCCACCAGGCGACCGATCTCCCGCATGATGTTCTGGTTGTGACTCATATAAATCAATTTATGCCTAGCATGAAAAGTGATTAAATCTTTTTTTGAGGGACCAGCGGCCATCAGTTCGCGCCAGCGTCGATATAAAAAAACGCGCTTAATAAAATTTTCACGTAGCGCTGCATCACCTAAACGCCCCTCCTCTTCTACCGGTAAATTTGGGAAGGCATTAAGAATTTCGCCAGTATAGATACCGACGCCATTGCGCTCAGGCATGGCGTTGGTATACACCTTTACACGTTCCATACCGCAGCTAGGCGAATCTTTTTTGAAGATGTAGCCGTCTAAACCTGCAATCCAATCAAACTGTTCATGGGCTATCGATTTCAATGGTGCAGTGACATCTTGGTTAACATCTTTAGTGCCGACACAACGTACCGGCCCACCAAACTCCTCAGCAACAAGCCGAATAGGTGCACGGGGTATACCGAGGCCTATACTGACCTCGGGGCAAAAAGGTCTAAAATCAAAATACTCGGACAAGGTTTTGCTAATATAGCTATGGTTTTTATGGCCCGAATCAAAGCGAACCCGCTCGCCCAACAAACAGCTGCTGATACCAATAAGCAAACGCGATGAAAGTGCATTGCCTGTTTCAGAAAGGCCCTCTTCTGTGATCATTTATCCACCTTACAAAATTAAAGACTTTACCGCACTAATTTACACCTGTTAGATAGAAAAAATCAAAACTAATCAGTGAGAAAAATAATAATGTCAAACGCTGATATTATCGCTATTACTAATTCAATAAAAACTTCCGGTACAATAGCTATTCAGGTTTTGTAAAGATGTAAGATAATAACCTTAAGGGGTTAAAACTATTCTATCGTGATCCTTATTTTCCAAAGCATATAAACAGCTGGAACAATCACTAAAGTCAGAGCTATAGCCGTGACCATGCCACCCACCATGGGTGCAGCTAAACGGCTCATAACTTCTGACCCGGTACCTGTGCTGTAAAGGATAGGCAATAAGCCCGCGATGTCTGCGCCCGCCGTCATCAATACCGGCCTTACTCTTAAAGTTGCGCCATCGAATACTGCCTGAGTTATTGAGTCTTTATTAAAAAATGCCTTACCGCTATCAACCCTATCCTGCAAATCCTGCCAAGATTGATTCAGATAAACCAGCATTATAACCGCCGTTTCAACCGCAATACCCGCTAACGCAATAAAACCAACACCAACAGCAATAGAAAAATTGAAGTCATACCAATAAAGCAACCAGACACCTCCTACCAGCGCTAAGGGAAATGTACTTATGATAATGACAGGCTCCGCAACAGCACGGAAACTCATGAATAACAAAATAGTAATAATGGCCAACGTCAACGGAACCACATAGGTGAGTTTATCCTTTGCTCGTTGCATATATTCATATTGCCCCGACCAATTAATTGAGTAACCAGGAGGTAATTTCAATTGATCTTCGACAATAGCCTGAGCACGTTCCACATAAGTGCCAACATCAACATTCTCGATATCAATAAAAGTCCAGCCATTGATTCGAGCATTTTCGCTTTTAATACCGGGCGGTCCATCTTCGATATAAATATGGGCAACATCTGCAAGCGCTATACGCTGTCCCGTAGGCGTCACGATAGGCAACAACGCTAATTGTTCCGGAGAATCACGATAAGATTGGGGGTAGCGAATATTTACGGGATATCTCTCTAAACCTTCTACAGTTTGCGTAACATTCATACCGCCAATCGCTGTAGCAACCACTTGCTGAACGTCGGCAATATTGAGATTAAAACGAGCTGATTTTTCACGATCAATATCAACTTTAATATACCTGCCACCGGCAACCCGTTCAGAATAAACAGATGCTGTATCGGGTATTGACTGAACAATAACTTCTAGTTGTTCGCCTATAGCTTGGATTGTTTTTAAGTCTGGCCCTGCAACCTTAATCCCTACAGGCGTTTTAATACCTGTAGCCAACATATCAATACGGGTTTTAATAGGCATAACCCATGCATTGGTGATGCCTG
>JBNMPW010000025.1:0-25042 GCA_051277205.1 Oceanicoccus sp.
GTGATGGCTGCTTGGGCGCTGATGTCTAATTATTGCTCTTTTAAGTTACGGTCAGCAGCCACTGTTTGCACAAAAGGGATAATAAAGTTAAGGCCCGCTGTTAAGGTCTTGTCGTATTTACCCAGAGTATAGATAACATAACCACGGTTTTGCGGCACAAAGTGAATGCCCTTCTTTAAGGTATAGATGGCGATAATCGCAATCCAAAATAACGGGCTGGTGATTAATGATTCTAAGATGGCCATATATATACATATCCTATTGTGAGTTGGTCTGTTGAGAGCTTTCTAGCAGTGGCTATGAACACATCATCGCATGTTTTTATCGATAGGATGAAAATAATAGCGTGTTAAATATGTTGCTCATCTAGAGACAGATAGGCTCTATCAATATTTTGAGCACACTGTATATAAGGGCTTGTTGATCGCGATAGAGAGAAAAGTGCGCGGCGCCAGCCATATGGGCTTCTTATGCGGTGGAAAGCACTAATTTATCGTTCATTTATGTTGATTAGATGTAACCCTTTGGCGGGTGCTTTTGGGCTTAGTTTATCTTGCTGATGTTGTTGCAGATAAACGCTGATGTCCTCGAGGGTGATGCGACCTTTGCTCAATTCGATCAACGCGCCCATCAGATAACGAATCATATATTTCAAAAAGCCACCACCAACGATTTTTAAATAATAGATGTTTTTAGCCAGCGGAGTAAAATTAGCGGGTAGGATATCGCATTCAAAAATTTCTCTGCGGGTAGAGCCGCTGCTATTATCTCGGCTACTAAAATTGTAAAAGTCATGCTGACCGACAAACAGCTGACAGGCGCTGCGCAGCAATGCCAATGTTTCGGCTTGCAGGGTATTAGTGGCTAAGTGCAGCGCAATATCAGCGCTGGCGACATTAGCAACGACGGCTGTGTCGAAGTAATAGTGGTACTCCTTGCTGACACTGCTGCGATTAGGTTGATAGTCTTTGCTGGCGAGCTGGCAGTCGACAATGCGAATATCGGCGGGCAATAAAGAGTTGAGTCCCATTAATAAATACTCAGGACTGATTTCTGTTGCGATACTGATTTTAGCCAATTGCCCTTGTGCGTGCACGCCTCCATCAGTGCGGCTGGCGGCGGAGAGTGTGCAGGCTTGGTAATTGCTGATTTTTTTTAAGGCCTGGAGGATGGTGCCTTCAATGGTGGCTTTTTCTTCATGTAAACTGTCACTAGATTGCGCTTGCCAGCCAAAATAGTGAGTACCCTTGTAGGCGATACTAACGCGATAGTAAAACATGACTATAACTGGCCTTGTGCTTGCACTGCTGGCTGGAGAGTGGTTGGCGCTCACCACTATAACCCTTTTAAAGTGACCAATAATTCCCCGTTCTCAATAGTCACCGACTCTAACATCGACTTTGCCAGTTGATGTTCTACATTATCATCTTGCAATTTATAGAGCGGTTGTTGTGACAGAGCGTTGCTAATGGCTTTTTTAAAAGAGGCAGTATAGGTGATGCTTGCTGATAATGTTAGACGTTGGCTGTTGAGCTTTGCTGTTGCTTTATTCGTTGATCCACAGGCCATTGGTGACTTGGCAGTCGATGCTGTCCAGCGCCATATGGATAATTAGGCCGATACCGATTAAGCGGGTTTTGGGGGGGAGGCAAAGTAAGGCATAGGCGGCGATGAAGCTTAGTTGATGAAGGGGGTGGAAGCCGATACTGCAGCGATTCGGGTCGTAGATGGGGGTAGCGATTAGGTGGTCTAAGTCGACGAGCATGGTGGCGATCATTATGGGGTAGGCTAGTAGCCAGTTTTTTTTGAAGAAAATTAGGGTTATTAGGGCTGGTGTTAGAAAGTGTAGGCTTATGTGGAGCATGGGGTTTGGGGTCTTTTTTTTGTTAGGATCTAAGTATAAGTATAAATCGCTGGGGTCGCCCAGCAAGCGAGTTACTTCTTTTAAGCGGCCAAAAGAAGTAATCAAGAAAAGGTCACCCAATTACGTCGCCTTAAGGGTGCACACTGCGCTACGCATAAAATAACGACCGCGGCGGAACTCGCTTTTGTTGATATCCAAAGCACTCACTCTGCTCGCGGGGCAGGCTCTACTCAATCAAAAAAGGCAGACAGTCCTGGCTGTGCGGCACTGTTATTTTACTCCGTTGCTCGTCGACTTCATATGGGGGAGATGGGTTAAGATCAAAGGCGAGGATCAAGAGATTTTTGGCGGTTGTTGCTCTGGTCTCAGATTTAGGAACATTAATCATAGCTTCGAACAAGCCCAGTTAGATTTTTGTTGAAGGCTCACCCGCAACCATTGCTAGGCTCAGGTCTTGTCTTTTGCTTTTTTGTCATAAGTTGATGAGCAAAAGTCAAGGCTTGACCCAGGCGACCTTGACCATATTACTGTCTATGAGTTGATTTTTATCAAGTTTTTAACGCGTTATATCGCTATTATAGCGTGCTGCTCTATTTGCTAATATTGAGGTCTGTCGTGGATTATCTGTTATTGAAATATGCTCATATTATTGCTTTTGTTTATTGGTTAGGAGGCGATTTGGGAACCTTCTTTGGCAGTAAATATGTCGCCAAGCCTGAGCTAAGCCCACAAACTCGCGCAGTCGCTCTCAAAATCATGCTGGCCTGTGATCAGGGCCCCAAAATTGCCATGCCATTAATCTTCCCTTTGGGGCTAGAAATGCTCAGCCGAACTGGCATTGTGTCGTTACCCGCTTGGGCTATTTGGTCGGTGTGGTTAGTGGCGATCGTTTGGCTGATCAATGTGCGTTTTATGTACACCACCAGCAACCAAGCGGCGAAAGCCAAGGTGGCTAAATTTGATTGGTGGCTGCGGATAGCTGTGATTATCGGGGTAGTGGTTTATGCCGTCATGGGCTTAATGGATAGCGGTTTGATCTCCGCTAATTGGGCGGCCTATAAAATGTTGATTTTTGCTGCCTTGATATTTTTCGGTATGATGATCCGTAAAAATCTGGAGCCGTTTATTGTAGCCTTTGGAAAAATGATGCGAGAAGGTGCCTCCGATGAAGGCAATGCCATTATCGAAGTGGCATTGCACAGTGTGCATCCTTGGGTTTATGCCATCTGGGCGGGCTTGTTGATCAATGCCGCGCTAGGTGTGCATTTGTTGGGTTAAGTTACGGCCTGAGTATTTAACCATATTACCTTGTAAGTATTAACTCGCTATAGGCACTATGTAATAACTGGCTGTAGGCGCTACATAATATAAGGCACCACTGATGAAACTTTATGATTTGCCACATTCGCCTTTTGCTGCGCGGGTTAGGTTGTTGTCCTATGCGAAAGGTATTGCGCTGGATATCTTGCCACCGCCGGGTTTTAAAACACCGGCGTATTTAATGATTAATCCGATTGGTAAGGTGCCAGTCTTGGATGTCGATGGCGTCATCATTACCGAGTCTCAGGTGATTATGAATTACTTAGAGCAGCGGTTCCCCGAGACGCCGTTATTGCCGGATAATTTAGAGCAGCGTGCTGTTACTCAATCCTATGCGGCGATGATCGATGCTTATCTGACGCCACCATTGTTTGCCATGTTCGGTCAGGTCTTTCATCGCAGCGCCGATGATGCCGCGATGGCCGCGCTGTTTGCGGAGATGACCAGTAAGCTGGGTTTGATGGAACAGTTGATTATTCATTTTGATCGCCAACAACACCGGCAATTGGATTTTGCCGATTGCGCGATGGTACCGGTGATGTTTTTTGTATTGGCGGTTTGTCATAATTTAGATCAGCCTGACCCCTTAGCAGATTGCCCTCAGCTTAGCGCATGGTGGCAGTGGGCAAACGATAACCAACATTGTAGTCGAGTGAATACAGAACTAGACGAAGGCCTAACGGGCTTTTTGGCGAGAATAAACGCTTAATTTTCAGTTTAGTGCCGCTAAGCCTCATTGGTAGTCCTATTGAACTCTTATTGGAATATATTATGAAAAACCATCATTCAATTCGCGGTACGATTATGTATACCTCCAAAAAGCCGGAGCGTATGGATCAAGAAAGAGGGCGTGAATACTTCACCATCACCACTCAGTCTGACGGTAATATTGTGATGTTGGCTCACTGTGAGATTGATGATGAGCCCGATGTAATTCGCGATGTCTGTATGGCCATGGATAACAAATCCGCGCCGTTAGACTGCTCAGTACGACTCAGTGTAGGTGGAAAATTTGAAGGCACTGGTTGGATGCGGTTTGGCAAAGACTATGCCGAGCTGGAGACCTATAATCAGCGCGATGGCCGTATCACCCAGCGCTTGGAGTTAGATGAGCCCTGTAAATGGTTGCAGTCGCACCCGATTGTCGGCGACGGCTTATTAATGAAGCTCTATGATTTGAGCAAAGGCCCCGGGAAGCAACGCTTTGATAATATGTTGCTAACGTCTCCTGATCATCGGGGTGCCAGCGGGCCACAGTATTTTAAATGTGGTTTCAGCCTTGTTTATGTGGGTGAAGAAGAGGTTACGGTTGCGGCTGGTACCTTCGCATCCCGTCATTTTCAGGTTACCGATACGGCCGGTGAATTGCCAAAAGAACATCCTCCTTACGATGTATGGGTAACCGCCGATGACGACTTTGTGGTGCTGAAGGCGGGGGTCGCTGGTTATATGATGACTCATTATGAACTCACTGAGTTAATAAGAGATTGATATGAAAGGCAGCTGCGGCTGCTTTTTTGCTATCTTAGCAGTGAGCATGGCGATTAATGATGTAAAACGATGTGTAAGCAACTATAGCAAAAAGAAGGTAGAGTAAAGGTACGTTTATTAAAGTATTAACCACCCCCAAAATGTTGGCCGGGTTTATCTTCGGTTGCTTTGGCAGAGATAAACTGGAGTCCTGCGACATATGAGCGAAGTGAAAAATTCAGTCCGATTGGCGCTACGCATTATTCTTTATCCGATTGCGGCATTACTGGTTGTAATCGCCATCTATGTGTTGTGGGTATTGATCGCTTATCGCGATATTCCTATCAGCGAGCTTGAGCAACAATATGGCGAGGGTAATGTGCAGCGTCATCAAGTCGATGGTGTTTCCTTGGCTTATAAAGTTGAGGGGCAGGGGCCGGCTATCGTATTGATTCATTCTCACTACTGGACCATGCGCTTTTGGCAGCCCTGGGTGGATCAATTAAGTAAGAACTACACCGTTATTCGCTTCGATTTAACCGGTCATGGTCTAACCGGCCCTGATCCGACCGAGGATTATTCACGCAAGCGCGCTTCGGTATTATTAGAAAGCCTGTTAGATCATATTGGCGTCGATAAAGTCAGTTTAGTAGGCTCGTCCACCGGCGGCGCTATTGCGATTTATTATACCGCGACACGGCCGGAGCAAGTACGTGATCTGGTGATGATTAACACTCCGGGTATGCCGCGGCTTACCAATAAATACATGGAGGCGGGTTTGCCCTGGTGGGGAGGATACGCATTTTATCTATTACCGGAAAATGTCTTTCGCGCCTTTCTCGAAGCACCAGTGATCGATGATAGTTTGATTACCGATGAAATAGTGCATGAGTTTCATCAGATGTATCGCGGTAGTGGTAATCGCATGGCTGAATTTCATCGCATGCTTGGTTGGGAGAAGACCGACCCCGCTGAGTTATTAAAAAAGATCACCGTGCCGACAATGATTATGTGGGGCGACAAAAACCCACAACTACCGGTCGAGTCGGTAGCGTTATTTGAGCAGCGTTTGATGAATGCGGTACGGGTTGAAAAAATCATTTATCCCAATATTGGTCATGTAATACCTTTTGAAATCCCACAGCAATCAGTTGATGATGTGGAGGTTTTTTTAGCCGCTAATATAGCGTCAGCGATGGAGCCTGAACAGTGATTAAAACCATACAGCATTTATCCATCGGTTTATTGGCGTTATTATTAATGGCCTGTGCTGATGAGGTAGCTTTGCCTGCCGCCGCACCATTGTCGGCCACGCCTGAGCAACTGGCGCAGTTATACAAAGCGGAGAAAGGTCCGCATAAAGTTATTATCGAACGCAATGTGGTACTGCCCGTATCGACAGATAAATCATTAGAATTAAGTGTGTTTTACCCAGAGGCTGCGGGTAAGTTCCCGTTATTGTTATTCTCGCATGGTAACTGGTCAGACAAAGATCAGTATGATGCGGTGGTGACCCATTGGGTCAGTCATGGCTATGTAGTGGTGGCGCCCAATCATCTTGATTGTTGCAGCATGGCCAGCGGTATTGTTAACAGTATCCGCTACGGCCAATTTGGTTTGATTGATGGACGCATGAAAGACTTTAATCAATTGCTGATTAATTTACCGAAACTCGAAAAAATGGTCAGCGGTCTTGCCGGTAAAATAGACAATCGCCGAGTGGCGGCGACGGGTCATTCCTTTGGTGCTTTTAGTGCCCAACAAATGGGTGGCGCCGGCGCCTTTAATCCTGATACCGAAGAGTATGTTTTTTATAACAACCCCAATATACGTGCGATTGTTGCCATTTCACCGCCTGGCCCCATGTTCGATATGATTAACAAAAACAGCTGGCAGCGTTTACATCGTCCGATGTTGTTGACCACAGGTACATGGGATTCTAATGCTCAGTTTTGGCCAGATTGGCGTATGCATAAAATGTCATTCGATACCGCTGTGGCGGGCTACAATTATGCATTAGTGACACAAGGTGCCGACCACTACTTGGGTAATTTAATTTGTCGCTTGGACCGAGAAGAAGCAGGGCAGCATGATGCGCTTAAAATGTTAAATGCCGCCAGTACCGCTTTTCTGGATGCCTTTATGAAAAACAACGCCACCGCTCAGGCTTTTATTGATGGCGATAAATTGGCAGATTTAAGCGGCGGTTTTTCTATTATTGAACGCCGTTGATGGAAAGTAGACTAAATTTCCCGCCAACGAAAAACGAGCTTCTGATAGCGGTTCATCCCACCCCTATCATTATCCACTGCACAGATTAAAACCATCGTCATCCCACCCCGCCCGTATGTACCGCCACCAAAGTTTGGACCGATGGTCAGCAGCAAGGCGTTGTGCAAGTGCAACGCTCCTTTAGTGTATAGATTCGAAGTTATGGACTTGATACAGATACAGACTTTGCGACTCCTGCTAAAGTCAGGAATGACGGTAGGTGATATTATTAGAGGATGACGGGTAAGCATTTCAAGAGCATTACTAATTTGGCGTGCGCTGTTGGCATAAACAATTATACTATCCTTACCTATATCACCGGTTTGATTTTCATGATCCATCGTTTTCAGCAAGTCGTCGCGGGTTACCTTAGCGGAGCCGCTGTTGGGCACCGCGATTTTTTGGCGGCTTCGGTGACGCTGGCCGCTTCTGGAATAGCGGCTTCAAGCTTGGTTGCTGGCAGTACCAGCAATAAGTTTGGCGATGAAGACCGAGTTTTTCTGCAATGTCTCATCAACTAACCGCCAGTCATGCTGTGGCTGATGATTATCGGGCCGAAGTATTGATTTCCTGGGGCGACGGTCTGGCGGGCAACCCCAATATGCAGTTCCCCGTTGATGAAGCGAGACAGACAAGTAGCTTTGATATCGAATACGAAGGCGGTTATTGGGCGAAAATAGATAAACGCTTTGAAGTTACTGACGAGCCCAATGAGATGTATCACTTTGTATCGGAAAAAAAATATCTGCCCGATAATAACTCGCATAATAGAGAGTTATTAACCGAAGGCATACGTTATTGTGCACGGTTGAATGATGATGGATCAGGGCAATGGTTACCGATGATTTACGGTCAGTGTGAACTAAGTGCTGAAAATGGTTTTTCTAGTCAGGCCGATGTGCTGATTGATAGGCGCCAAGCTGCCGCTCTACTCGGCGCTACTTTAATGGATAGACCTGAAGATCTAGAAACCAACGCAGTCACAGACAGAACCTATCTAACGCTGACTATAAACAAGGTTAAGCCTTCAGCCAATGCAGATAATCACAAGGCAATAAATCGAGAGAGGCACATCGTTGAAATGATTCCGCCGGGTGAGGGTGGTAACCGAGATCACGTTAGTGATACTTTTCGGTGGGATATTTTTTTACAAGCGGGTGAGCCGCTATTAGCCGACGCTGAACCAAAGCAGGCTGATAGTAGCTGGTTTACTAATCCGGATAACCTCGCTTTTGATGTTAGCGGCCGGCTGTGGATGTCGACTGATGTCTGTGGCGATTTTGGTTTTGCCGATGGTTTGTGGTGTAGTGCAACTACTGGTGAGCAACGGGCAATGCCGAAACATTTTTTTGCTTACCCGCAAGGTGCTGATCTGTTTGGACCTGAATTTACCCCGGATGGAAAAACTCCATTTGTAGCCGTTCAGCACCTATGGAAAATGGAAGAAAGTACTTTTGATAAACGCGCTACCCGCTGGCCAGATTTTCAAAATGATGCGCCACCACGATCATCGGTAATGGTAATTCACAAAGACGACGACGGCGGTTTTATTGGTGAATAATTATATTTCTCAAGTCAGGGATTGTCGTAAAAACGGTCAGTTTAAATCATTTTTTATAAGCAGCATGCTGCTTTTGACCGTTGCCGTTGAGGCGCAAGACTCTGCCACTTTAGATGAAGATGTCGTTAATCCAGCGGACACATCGCCGCCAGAAAGCTGGTTAGATAAAAGTCATTCCTATACCACGGGTAGCACCGATGCTTTGGCTAATTGGTTAGATCTTTTTTTTGGTTCACCGCGGGCGGATATTGAAGCTGCTTCTTCTTCGCTTCGGTTAATTACTGAACTCGATTGGAGTGAGGGAAACTCTCATAGTGAGAATGTTAGGCTGCGTGGTAAAGTTCGTTTGCCGCGGATTAACAAGCGCCTAAGTTTGGTGTTTACCGATGAAGACGGCGACGAAACGGTCAATGCTGATGATATTGCAGGCTTGAATGAAGAGGATAAAAGCAGTCAGCTGGGTTTTCAGTATCGTTTTATCGATAAGCTGCGTTCTCGAGTTGATTTCGGTTTAGGTCTGCGCTCCTCCGGTAAGGTAAAAGCCAGCGGCCGCTATCGTTTTCAGCAGGGTCTAAGCGACAACTTAACTCAGCGGTTCACAGAAACCCTGTCCTTTGAAGACGGCGAAGGTTTTGGTAGTCGTAGTCGTTATGATTTGGATTATTCTCTGGGTGATAACCGCTTATTGCGTTGGTCTAATCGGGCGAAATTTACCGAGCGCAATGATGACGTTGAATGGTCCACTGGTTGGACATTAGCGAAACGTCTAGGCAATAAAGAAGCTCTATCGGCCTTTACTTGGATTGAAGGTGAGACCCGGCCTGAAAATTTTACCAGTAGCTACGGTGTCGGCCTACGTTATCGGCGCAATATTCATCGGCCATGGATTTTTTATGAAGTTTCACCATCGTACAGTTGGGCCAAAGACTATTGGAATGATGATCGCGATGGCGGCGCTTTGATGACATTTCGGGTAGAGCTTTTATTTGAGCGCTTTGATTGAGATAGAGCGAGATTAGTAGTGGGGAGAGTTTTTAGTTTTACCGTCGCGGGCTGTCACGGCTGGTATTCTTAAGGTTGAAACCCCATGCCCTAGAACAGGCCCGCTAGATAGCGCCTGCTGATATGCATACTTATTTTACTCTAGTAAGTCGTGGTCGGGTATATCCTCAAAGAGCGTGGGTTTTTAACCGATGAGGGTATCCCCGACCATGACGTTCGGCATCAATGAGTCGAACTTTCCCTTACTTAATCAGTATTAAGATAATTTTTATCGATATAAAAATGGCGTCTTAATTGACGCCGTTTTCTTAATCTTTGTACCAAATAGCCTAGTGCTCAGCTAAAAGTGAGCCAAAGCCGCGGATGCGGTCGGGGATGCCGTTGCTGCGCAGTGCATGCCAAAAAGTCAATGCGTTAATTGCCAGTACCGGTTTACCGAGTTCTAGCTCAAGTTGCGCCGCCAACTCGACAAAATGTAGATTGGTACCGGCTTGTAAAATTAAGTCGACGTCTTCGCCGTCAACTTGCTTGACTAGCTCACGAGTCCGCAACGAAGTTTCATGGGCAATTTCTTCGGGGCCGGGCGAACAATGGCCTTCAATGCGTACTACCTCATAACCGATATCACCGAGAAATTTAACCACCATGCTGTCACCGATAGGCATATAAGGGGTGACACAGGCAATTTTTTTAACGCCTGGATAGCAAGCGAGAGCATCTTGAATTGCTTGAGCGCCAAAGGTGATTCCACAGTTGCCGGCTTCTTTGGCGATATCGTTATAGCGATTAAACTCGCGGTCAGATCGCTCTTTACCGTCCCAGAAAGTTTCTGCTGAATAACCAAAGATCACGTGATCAGGGCGCAGGCTCATGGCGTCCCTTAAGCCTTGCTCGGTAGCATCACCGATGGCACCAACCATAGCAACGAAACTTTCCTCATCAGTCACTTTCATCGATGGGATGTTACAGGGGCGTGTCGCGATCACAACGCCATCAGGCTTCATCATGTGGTATTCGGTTTCTACCGCCGTATTAGTAGAGGGGACAAGCACTGCAAATTTTTTGCGATAACCGTAATAGTCGGTGCCGTATTCAAAGGTCATGGTCTGCTCCTGAGCGATCAACGAATAACGAAAGATTCGCAATGTAGTGGATATTAAAGATATAACAATAGTATTTATGGGACTATACCAGAACTGTTCATACACGCAATTGATGAGGGTGTTATAGGCTGTAAAAGTAAGTAATAACTAGGTAGTCATAGTAACCTGAGTCAACAGGCGCATTGCTCTGGAGGTGGCAAGGACGTTAGCCACGCAAGAGAATTTATATTTAGCAGCTACAGTTATAGCTACCGCTTGCTTGAGTAGCAGCCATAAAAAAACCTCCCAAAAGGAGGTTAAAAAAAGACAACATTATAGACCGAGGATGGTGTTTAAATGTTTTGCTCATCATATGTACTTTGCTTGTTTTATTTTGGATCACTTGTCAGTGCAAATTTATTGTTGATGCTGGACTAGCGGGTATAAAAAAGCACCCAATAAGGATGCCAGAAAGGGATGTTAATGCTGCACTATTAAATAGTACAAAGAGACCGGATGGAATTCGCTATTACTAGCGTTTACTGCTTAATTACACAGATGATGTACGTCATAAAATTTCATAGCTACTGCTTAAGCTTCAATAAACTGTACTGCGTTGATCGTTTCTGCTTATCAACAACTGATGCTTAAACTATAGGACAACTGGCTGCTAAAAAGTATCCATAAATTTCCAAAAAAATTGGTTTTTATTCTTGGTGATTTGTGAATCATCGTTTAGTAATAGAGGAAATTTGTTATTTAACAACACCTTGGCGAATAAGTTGATAGATCAGTTGTTCTGCTCGTCGACGATTTACCCCCATATCTGAATAGCCAGATCGTGACGCAGACCGCATTTCTAGTTGCTTACTCAGTGGCTCAATATAAATTTCTAGATCATCAACAAAGCCAAATACTTGGCTGCGGTATTCAACTTTTAATCTTTGTTGATTTTTCTCAATGATGGTGGTGCGGTGCGCTGCATTGATAATGGCAATAATTTTTGGCCAAGTTTGCTCAGTACTGAGCAATAATCTTGGCGCTTTAATGTGTTGGCTGGGTTTTTCTGCTTGCGTGCTTACACAGTTAGGCGTAATTGGGCAGGGGGCTAATACTGATGATTTGCTTGTCACCTCGGCATAGGTATTAGAGGCTAATTGCAGCAAAAATAAACTGAGGCATATATATTTTAATAAATAGAATTGCATAACTTACCTGAAAAACACTTAGGTTGGGGTTATCTAAAAGAACATAATAACAACATAGAGGCTGTATTCATTGTCTAAAAGTACATTGTATGCCGGGCAGCAGCCATTTTTTAGCTTTTATAGTTGGTTGGGCATCGGTATTTTTGTTTTGGCTTCTATAATCATCTATTAAACCGTCGTATTTACCGGAACGGCCATCTTCAATAGCTAGATTCCATTCTTGGAGCACTAACTCTGCTTTGATGTTATGGGAGTTGAGGATTTCTCTGGCTATTTCTCTGGCTATGCCGGGGAGGGCCGGATCATCGCAAAAAAAAGGGCACTACTCATCAGAAACGATACTAATAGTTTCTTCCGCTAGGGCTAGGCTGCTTAACTATGGTTATTATAGGACTCTGTGTGATTTTTTAGCAAAGCTTTTTATTCTGCTGGTATAGAGTCTCTGTTATTCCATGATCCACTTGTACATCAAAAAATAAACAGGGTTGGTTCTCTTTGCAGCAATTACATTTAATGGATGTCATTCATGAGGTCAGGCACCTTAACAGCTTAAAATAATAAGGTCTTGTTTAAGGACTGGAAGATTAACATCACTCTGTAGGGCGTGAGGCGTTTTTTTGTAGGGTGGTTTTTCACTTAGCAAGGCCGGTTATTAAGAGGCGAGGTAATTAACACAGCCTCGCTTCTTAATAACCAAAAACTTAGAACATCTTGGTTTTTTCCATTCGATCTTTACCCATGCGTATATCGACCATGGTTTCGATCATCTCTTTTCCAAAAACACCTTCAGATAGTTTGTTCATAGGGTCGAGACGGTAGCCTAACTCTCGTATTTTGAAGTCGTATTCTTGCTGTGCAATACGAGTTGGATCATCAGTTTCAATCTTAGTGGCGTTTTTCTGCCAGCCTAACCAGTGGCCTAGCATTTTGTAGGCGTAGTCCTCAAAGATGCTGATATTCTCATCGGTTAGATCGCCCATCAGGCTCTGTGAGCTTGGATTAATTAAGGCGCGCATATAGGTGCCGTGGCTAACAGCCCATTGAAAGTTCGGGTGGCCACGCAGTGCTAAGTATTCTTCGTTGATTGGCTGATAGTATTTAGCCAGATAATCAGCGTCAAAACGAATGTCGCGGCGGGGGGTAAAGTCAAAATAGAAAAACAATTTTGGCACGGTACCAAAGACCATAATAAAGTGTGGCACATCGGTATCTTGGCCGGTGAAACAGGTTGCGTTCATATCAAGGATAGACGCTTTACGGTTGCCAATCCACGAGTTAACCAGCCAATCGCAATCGCCGCCGCTCCAGGCTTTGAATGAACCTTCAAATTCGCCAGCTGGGGAAGTGTAGTATTCGCGGCCTTCGCAGCTTGGGTCTAATACCAGTTCGGTGTTGCTGCCATTATCTGTATAGGACGCTGCTATTTTGGTTTTAATGTCAGTGAGGATATTCCAGCAACGCTCCCATTGTTTGGAGACATCGACGTCTGGATTTTCGGCTAGAAATTGGTCAATGGTTTTTGTATCTGCAGTCATAATCGACTCCTTAATTAATGCTGTATAAAAATCATATTTTATTGCGCCGCTGAAAGTGCTGGAGGAGGTATACTCCGGCATATAGTTTTAATCGGCTTACTCATAGACCATACTCCGTAAATTTGTCTTCTTGTTTAGAAAAGCGAGAGAGCATCATTCGACGACTAATTTTACCCCCAGTAAGCCAGCATATTTCTTTTCCTGACTGTTTAAATTTTAAAATATTATCGACCAAAAAAGGCGTTACTGTAGTAACTTTATCCGCCAGTATATTCATTATTTTGCGACTTTTTTGAAAGCTTTCGATATCTTCACGAGCTTCACGTATTACCGCTTCTGTAATAATAATACCTGGTCGAATACCGCCAATCACAACGGGCGTATTTTTAAATTCTTTTACCATAGCGTTGGTGAGATAATGAAGACCCCGTTTAGTAGTGCCATAGATACCCATGCCGGCAAAGTATTGGCCGTCAGAGCCGCCACCTAACATGTTAAATATTTTCCCGCCCTGAATTTTCATCCCACTACCGGCAACCTGACAGCCATGAATTGTGCCTAGCATATTGGTACTGACCATCGACTTAACGTCAGTTTCTGAATAGTCAATAATGCTTTTAGTGGTGCAGGCTAGCCCCGCATTATTAATCCAGATATCTACGCTGTTCATGTTATCGGTGGCAAAGTCCCATAGTGCTTGTACTTGGCTTTTATCAGCAACGTCACAGGGGATGCCGACGACTCGTCCGGGGAGACGGCTGATGCGGGCAAGAGCGTGATTAATCGATTGTTGTGAGCGTCCAGTAATAACAACATTGTGATTTTGCGCGGCGAATTCTTGCGCTAGGCCAAAGCCGATGCCCTTAGTGCTACCAGTTATAACTATATTGCTCATGCTATTCCTTGTTACGACTGCGCGCGTTCAACGACTGCCGCATTGGGGTCGCCATGGTAAACTTTATAACCGCTGTCATACAGTTTCTGAGAGGATATTTTACGATTAGGGATTTTTATCTGGTCGAGATATTCCAAACGATCCCAGTCTTTTTCATCGCAGATGGCATCGAATATCTGTTTTACGTTATAAGGTGTTATGTCGTTGTCGCAAACATTATAAATACCCGATAAGGGTTTAGTTAAAGCATGATAGACAACTTCGACCACGTCTTCAAAGTGGATGCAGTACAGGGGGGAGTCGCCATTAAAAATAGCTTTACCACCAAAGTAGTCATGCGCCATTTTAACTCGCTGTGGAAAATCGATATCACCGGGCGCACCATACATGTCTGGGCAGCGTAAAACGCAACCGCCGGCGTTGCCGAGAATTTCTTGCTCTGCTTGTTGATAGTACTTTGAGGACGGTTCATCGTGATTGGCAGTTGGGGTTTGCTCCGTGATCGGACCATCGCCGTCACCTCCATCGCCATATACGGAAGTGGATGAGCAAAAAACTATATTATCGCAAGCGGCAGCCGCACTGGTACAGCTTTTCACCAATGTTTCGTGGTAATGAAAATGCCGCTCTTCGACGGTACGAGTATTTTTTACATTAGGGGCGACGGTGACTACTATGGCATCGCAGTCCGCGGCGGCGGCGATTACCTTGTCGGTCTCGGCACCGGTTAGTACGACCACCTCATCGGCATATTTTTTCAGGTTGGCAACTTTTTCTTGTGTAGTGGTGGTACTGGTGACGGTGTGGCCTTTTTCTCGCAACCGTTTGGCCAGTGCTTTGCCGACATGCCCTGAACCAATAATTAAGATTTTCATGAATACTCCAGCATATCGTGCTGCTATTACAAAGGGTTGCTGCGCAATTCTTTCATTAAAATACGGTATAAATTATCGCGGCGGTTATTAAAGCGAAATTCTGTCTCTTTCAAATGCAGATAAAATGTATGTTGGTGAATACCGTTAAATTGCAGTAATCGCCGCTTAGCAAAATTCCAGAAAGTATCGACTTCAATACAGCTGTTATTGGCTTCGCCGTTAGCGCTGATGGCGGTTGTGATTCGGTATAAATGGGTCTTGTAAAGGTCGACCAGGCCATCATAATTTTTCCAGCTAGCATGGCTTACCAGGTCATCGGTGTTAATAGCATTGCGTTGGTTTTGTTGCAGTAGATTACGGGTCTGGCTGGGTGCAATTTCGGTGTAAACGAACTCGTTCTGCAGATAAATGCCAAATGCCAGGTGTTGTTTACCGCTGGTTTGCAGATCACTGCCAACTGTTGGGTTAATGTTGGTACCACGACTTTCATCATCGTTCAGATACGGACTGTCCCGCTCGCAGATGGCAACAATGTGACCGCGCAGCTTAAGGTAGATACTGTTGATTGAGCGGACGCTGATCACGCACAGTTGCGATGTTTCAGTCGCCGTTAGGTCCATTGAGAAACAGCGCAGGATTTGTCTGAACTTGGTTTCACTGATGCGAGAGTGCTTGTAATAGCGGTTTTTATTATTGGTCATAGTGATCGGTTGCCCGTGGCTATGCCATGGGAGGTAAATATAAGTTGCCTATCTGGCCGTCAAAGCCTCTAGGGAGGAACGGCTATAAGGTCAATTGATATAAAATACTATCATTATATCTTTTAGATCAATAGATCTTAGGATGTTAAGCCGCTAGCCAACCTTGACTAAATGTTTTTCCTAATATTTAAGTAATTGTTTTATATAAAGTATTCTTGTTATTCTGTGGTTTGTAAAGGTCTGCAAAGTCACTATTTAGTCGTTTTTTATGGCTTTAGCTTATAGGCAACAGAGTGACTGGCTGTCCATTCGCTTGCTGACAAGGTAATCTTGCGGTTTTTAGAATTAGGCGTATTAAAAGGAGAATATTTGTGGTCCGTTGTCTCGCACATTATCGGTTATTTTCAATGTTGATTTCGCTGCTGTTCAGCGCTCAGCTTCTCTGGGCTGAGCCGGCAGTCGATTATTCCCAAGCGTCTAGTTATGCCCGCAGTAGTAATAATGGTGCCGGTGCTGTGGCTACGGTGAGCCCTTTAGCAACGCAAGCGGGAATAGATGTGTTGCAAGCAGGCGGTAATGCCATTGATGCGGCTGTAGCGGCGGCGTTAACCTTAGGTGTTGTTGACAGTCATAACTCGGGTATTGGCAGTGGCAATTTTGCGCTTCTGCGTTATGCCGATGGCCGTGTAGTGGCCATAGATGGTCGTGAGATGGCACCACAGGCTGCCCATCGCGATATGTATTTGCGCGACGGCAAGGTTGCTACGGCCCTTAGTAAAACCGGTGCATTAGCAGTTGGTGTGCCAGGAGGTATGGCCGTTTATGATCATATGCTGAAGACTGGCGGCAAGTTTTCACTGGCGCAGCTGTTGTTACCGGCAGCTGATCTGGCGGAACAGGGTTTTGCCCTCAGTCAAGTGGCCCATGATCGTATTGTCTCAACTACCGACACCTTGGCGCTGTTTCCCGCCTCTGCAGCGATTTTATTAGATGCTAAGGGTAAGGCGTGGCCGGTTGGTCATCGATTAATACAAAAAGATTTAGCGCATACCTATCGACAGATTGCTGATCATGGCATTGATTATTTTTACCGAGGTGATTTTGCCAAAGCTGTTGATGGTTGGATGCAGGCCAATGACGGTATTGTCCGCTATCAAGATTTTGTCGGTTATCAGTTAAAGCAACGCCAAGCGGTGAAAAGTGATTACCGTGGTTACGCTATATATGGCTTTCCGCCCCCAAGTTCCGGTGGAGTGCATGTGGCTCAGATTCTTAACATGTTAGAGCGCTTTGATTTGGCTTTGATGCCAACAGCTGACCGTTATCATGTAATGGTAGAAGCAATGAAATTAGCGTTTGCCGACCGTGCTCACTTTTTGGGTGATCCTGATTTTGTCAAAGTTCCGAAGAGTTTATTCTCGCAACCCTATGCAGATCGTCAGTCGGCAACTATTGATCTGAAAACCGCCGCCAATGATGTTGTTCACGGCGAACCGGCTGCGGCTGATAGTGATTTTTTTGGCAAGCACACCACTCATATATCGACGGCTGACCGCTGGGGCAATTGGGTTTCAATTACCGCCACCGCTAATACCAGTTTTGGTTCCAAAGTTATCATCCCTGGTACGGGGGTGATTATGAATAACCAGATGGATGATTTTTCTAGTCAGCCTGGGGTGCCTAACGCTTATGGTTTGGTTGGGAAAGAGGCTAACAGCGTCCAACCGGGTAAGCGACCGTTATCCAGTATGAGTCCGACTATTGTGGTCAAGGATGGTAAGCCAATTATCAGTATTGGTGCTGCTGGTGGCCCTACGATTATTACCCAAGTGGTACAGGGTTTGGTGAATATGATTGATTTGGGAATGTCGGTGGAGCAGGCTCTTGCCACGCCGCGGGTTCATCACCAGTGGCGGCCAACGGTTGCGATGGTCGAAAAAGCATTGGCCCCTGAGATTAAAGCCAGTTTGGAGACCCGCGGGCATAAGCTTTATATTCGCCCCTACAGTGGCTCCTCTCAAGCAATTCGGCAAAATGCGGATGGCAGTTTTGAGGCTGCTGCCGAGCCTCGTATTGTCGCTCGTAATCGCTAGGAAAAACTGTTAGCTGAAACAATAATAAAAGACTTACTTGTGAGTGAGATGATGCATTGTTTAAAAGATTTTATTATCGGTTTGGGACATGTTGGTCATATCGTCGCTGATTTAGATGCGGCGTTAGCGGATTTTAAAAGGGTTTACGGTGTGGAAGATACGGATATTCGTATCCCAGAAAACCCACTGGGCACAGAAATTATGACCCGTTTTGCCTTCGTTAATGTGGCCGGGACTGAGTTTGAATTGATCGAGCCGGTATCAGATTATTTTAAAGATATATTATTTACCATGCCGTCGGGCTTGGCGGGAATTAATCACGTTGCCTATTGGGTTAATGATATTGAGGCAGCGTTGTTGGCACTTAAGCAACAGGGCGTAGCGCCTGGGCATGTCACACCAAAAGGTGCGGTCGATATCGGGGATAAAAAAATATGTTATTTAGACCCGCATACTACGGGTGGACTGGTGATAGAGTTAATGGAAGCGAATGGGTAATTATAGGGGTTATGGTTAATGATTATCGCCGATCTGATGACGGTTATTACCGCTGGCGTAAGTCCGCAGCAAAGCCTAGCTGAGGCTGTTTTACTGATGCAAGAGAAGCACTGTTCCTGTGTCTTAGTCACGGAAGATGAATACCCCAAAGGGATTATCACTGAGCGAGATGTAGTACGGTTTTTTTTGGCAATGATGAGCGGCGAGTTAGACCCGGGTACCATAGTCGCCGAGGTGATGACCAAAGAGCCGGCCTGTATACAAAAAAACACCAGTTTATATGATGCTCTAATGTTGTCCCGGAGTCGTCACTTGCGGCATTTGTTAGTGGTAGACGATCAAGAAAAACTTATTGGCCTTGTCACTCAAACCGATATGGTTAACGCCTATATGAAGCTGATCGAGCGGCAAAGTGTTTTGGAAACAGAAAATGAAGAATTGCAGTTATTGTCTAATCAAGACCCGCTAATGAAAATTGGTAATCGTCGGGCAATGCAGGTTGAACTGACCTTCACTGAAGCTTCATCCCGCCGTTACGATAAAAGTTATGCGCTCGCCTTAATCGATGTTGATTTTTTTAAAAAATACAACGATCACTATGGACATCAAAGCGGCGATAGCGCGTTGCAATTGTTAGCGACAACGATGCAGCTGGCGATGCGCGCAACTGATCGCTTGTATCGCTATGGTGGTGAAGAGCTGCTGCTGCTGATGCCTGAAACTACTATGGAAGAAGCAAGGGTGGCTGCTGAGCGGGTCCGTAAAGCGGTAGAGGTTGTGCAATGCCCTCACAGCGAAAGCCCGCTTAGCGTGCTTACAGTGAGTATAGGGGTGGCAGCAGACATTGCTCAGCCCTGGCAGCAATTGGTTGCGCGTGCAGATAAGGCCTTATATCGCGCCAAAGATAGCGGTCGTAACCGCATAGACGGCTAGCTTTTATTTTTGCATGGCTGTTCCATAAGTCGCTTATTGAGTCTGCGCTGCAACGTTTGGCGGTGCATCCCTAGTGTTGCAGGCTGTGAGTTTGGTTTTCGGCTTGCTTAGATTATCCGGTCTTGATTACTGTAACTGTATTTATGTTATGTCATGTTTTTAAGCCCCACATTAGCCCTATAGCCGACAAATAGGCTAAAAGTATAGATTTTGCTCTGACTTTCATTGGATAACAGGTGAAATACCGCGCCTTTGCCAAACGGCCATCATCAAGGCGTTGATTACTAAGTGACGGTCCATCGTTTTATCCATCGACCAGCCGACAATCCGCCGAGAGAATAAATCCAACACGGTTGCTACATATAAAAAGCCTTCGTAGCTACGCACATAGGTAATGTCGCTTCCCCATGCTTGATTCGGTGCATCAGGGTTAAACTGCCGCGCTAATATATTATCGGTGATCTTGCCGTGCTTGCCTCCGTTGATATAACGCCGCTTATACCCTATTTGAGCGCGTAGCTTGTTGTCTCGCATAATCTTGGCAACACGGTGCACACTGCAGGTTTGATTGGCTTCACGTAAGTCTCTATGTATCCAAGGGCTGCCATAAGTAGCGCTACGGGTAGTATCAGATTCCTGGATCAACGTAAGCAGTCGACGATCCTCAATAGCTCGGTTTGACATCGGCCGATTGAGCCAAGCATAAAACCCACCGCGGTGAAGTTTAAACACGCGACATATGGTTTTGATTAAAAACTCTTCGCTATGGTCGCGGATAAAGGCGTATTTTCTCGGGGTTGTTGGCAAAGTACCTTGCGGCTTTTTTTAGAATATCGCGCTCCTCTGTGACGCGATTTAGCTCAGCTTTTAATCGAGCTATTTCAGCTTGGTCATCCGAGGATTTAATCTGCGGGGAGCTGCCACATTGATCTGGCCGCCATTGATAGAGCGTTTTGGTACAAAAGCCTAAGCGCTCGGCGACCTCATTAACGGAATAACCCTGTTCAACAATCTGTTTGACAGTCTCAGTTATAAACTCGTCTGTATATCGCTTCCTCTGCTCATAAACACCTCTGTTTGAGTTACATTTTAACTCATTCTGGTGTCTAGCAAAGTCTGGGAAGTCCAGTTCTCTTAAATTAAACTCTTGCAGTTTCAGTTGCCAGTGAGCGGCTCTGTCGCAAGTTTTTCTGATAACGGCATAACAGTCGATGACTGGCACAATTGTCCTACGACAGCCAAATTGTAAAACTGCTTCCATGCAGGTAGTGAATTTTTACTTTGGTCTTTCTTCGACATTTTCCACAGTTCAATTCCTGCTAAAGTAGCGCATGCCGACCAGAACGATTTGAACCCCAGCATTGGCGAATTCGTCGTTTGATAAATCGAGATCCTGCTCCACGATGTTGTTAAGATACTTGCACTGATGCGGTTTGTGGTAGCGGAAAAATCTGGCCCGGCTTGATTCAGTTGAGGCAATCCAGCGGGTTGCTTGGAATCGGTGGTTTGTTCTTGCATCAAAATGTTCCTTTGTTGGTTTGAATTCGGTCACCAGTCCAAATGCGGAAGACGAGGTGTTCAATTAGATATGCGAGCTTAGCGTTGATCTAGCTATACTCACCATTGGGGGTGTCGACAAGGCACTTGTGGCGATCCCGTGGTATGTAGCAAGAACAACTCCTTGCTGCACACCGAGAACGCATTCATCACAATGAAGCAAAGTACTTTGAAAATCAGGATGACTCTCATTTGGTTCTTGCGAGTGATTCCGTTGACGGCTTGAATTGTCTCGGAGCTGGACTGGCTTCACGGCGGCAGGCTTTGCCAGCGATCGTTGGGCTAGTCATTTTTCCTGAAGGGCCAGTTAAGGCGACTTATTGATCTAACAGGCGTAAGCTGCGGGTCCGTTTGTGAATGTGTGGCGAAGCCAGTCGGATTTCGTGCTGCCCCGGATCGCGCTGTGGACAACCGCAATAATGGGGTTAGTCCTTTATTGGATTCGACAACGAACAGATAAAAGTGACTAGACATATCGCCCGAATGCAAATCTATGAGTGACTCATGGCAACTGCCAACAGCGTTAAGCAAACCACAAGCGATGTCTTCTTTCACAAGCAGTTGGAGCACGTCACATCATTACTGAACGCTCGGCGCGCCTTTCTTACTGAAATTCTTGATGACCAAACTTTACGCACGGTCGCTGCTTGGGAAAACGGCGTCATCAGCCCCAGCGTGGAATATTCACCGGTAGGTACACCCTGTGAAGCGGTGCTTCGCGACGGCGTTCAGATCATCGACGGCGCGCTCAGCGAACACTTCCCCCATGTCGAGACTGTTCGAGACTGCGGATTCGAGAGTTACGTCGGCAGCCCGATTGTTGATACTCAAGGACAAGCCATTGGGCATCTTTGTCTTTACCTTGACCGTCGACTCGATAATCCAGACACTGCGGGCACGATAGTCAGCTTAGTCGCAGAGCGTATTTCCGCCGAGCTTGAGCATCGCCGCCAACATGAAGTTCTTTTGCAGCAGCACCGACTACAGAGCTCTTTGCTAGCCAACTTACCCGGAGTGACCTACCGACGAGCCAACGACCATGGCTGGACAATGAATTTCGTCAGTGAAGGTTGTGCGATATTAACGGGTCACGAAAGTAAGGATCTCATTAGTGGCTGCGTCCTTTGGGCTGAACTGATTCACAACAGTGACCGGGATCGTGTATGGGCAGATGTGGCGTCAGCGCTTTCAGCGAACAAGCATTTCGAGATTCAATACCGGATTATCACCGAGTCGGGACAGGCAAAATGGGTTCTAGATCGGGGCCGCGGCGTCACAAACGATAGTGGCCGGTTCGATGCGATTGAAGGCTTTGTTACGGACATCACTGCGCTAAAAAAATCCGAGTCAGCCACTGCACGCTCCGATGCCAACGTCGAGACCGTTGTTGGCACCGCGTTAGATAGTGTTATTACGATCGATGCGCAAGGTCGTATTGAGTCGTTCAACAAAGCCGCTGTCGATTTTTTCGGCTACGCCGCGAACGACATTATTGGCGAAAATGTAAGACGGCTGATGCCCGAACCTTATCGCAGTGAGCACGACGGTTACATCAGTCGCTATCTTGAAACGGGGGAGGCAAAAACAGTGGGTGTGGGCCGGGAAGTGATGGCACGGCGCAAAGATGGCTCCAGCGTACCGGTTCATGTTTCGATCAGTGAGATTGCGCTGAAGGGTTCTCGATGCTTCGTTGGGGTCCTACGTGATCTAACTAGCGAAAAGGCAGCAAAAGAGGCGCTGAGACAGGACCATGAACGCCTCAATATTACACTCGAGCATGCGCCCACCGGCATCGTGACCTATCGGTTTGGTGAGCCATTCATTAGTGCCAATCGTGCCTTTTGCGAACTCACGGGATACACCGTTGATGAGCTCACAGCAATGACCGTAGACGATCTCACGCACCCGGATGACCGAGTGAAGAATACTGCCATGGCGGCTGACGCACGTGCCGGCATCATTGATAAGTTCTCGGTTCGCAAACGCTATGTGCGCAAAGACGGCACCGACATCGAAGTGAACGTGCTAAACACTATAACCCACGATGTGTCGGGCCATCTGGATATTGTTATCGGGCAAATAGAAGATCTGACGCCGCAGATACAGGCTCAAGTTGAGTCTCGCGAACAACGTGAACAGTTGGCCCATGCTGATCGACTTAATACATTGGGTGAAATGGCCACTGGGCTTGCTCACGAAATTAATCAGCCGCTAACGGCTATATCCTTGTTTGCGCAAGCCGGAAAAAGGTTGTACGAAGCCGGTAGCAACGATCGATTGCCAGAAATATTCGGCAAGCTGAGCCAACACGCACAACGCGCGGGCGCGATTATCGAACGCATGCAAACCATGTCGCGCCAGCAGGAAAGCCAGAAGGAAATCGCCGATTGCAATGCGCTGGTGTTAGATATCGCCAAGCTTGCCGAAGCGGAAGCCGGTATCCGGGACATCACCATCGAGGTGGAGGTTGATGAGAAGTTGCTGCTGGTTGTCGTTGATACGGTACAAATTCAGCAGGTCGCATTGAATTTACTGCGCAATGGCATGCAGGCGATGCGGTCAGTCAATTGCCGCAGTGGCAACACAATCACACTACGGACCAGGCTTAACAACGACGGCGACATTGAAGTGGCGGTCAGCGACAGTGGTGGCGGTGTATCCAAAAGGGTCGCAAAAAATATGTTTAAGTCGTTCTCCACGACTAAAGAATCAGGCATGGGACTAGGGTTGTCGATCACTCGTGCTATCGTTGTCGCACATGGCGGACAACTGGGGTATCACAACAACGAAACCGGGGGAGCAACATTCTCGTTTACGTTACCAGCGGCTACACAAGGTGATCAAAATGGATGATGAACAAACGGTCTTTGTTGTCGATGACGATGAGGGTGTTCGTGAGGGTTTGGGTCTGCTATTGGAGACCGTGGGCCAACAATGTGAATTATACAGCTCTGCTTTTGAGTTTCTGGAATCTTTTGATCCGAGCAAGGGAGGATGTTTGGTGCTTGATATTCGTATGCCGCGAATGACTGGGCTGGATTTACAGGAGAAACTCAACAAACTAGACTCGTCGCTTCCCATTATCTTCATCACCGGCCACGGCGACATTCAGATGGCCGTTGAGGCAATGCGCCGTGGGGCGCTCGATTTCATTCGCAAACCGTTCCGAGAGCAGGATCTGCTGGACACAATTAACGAAGCGCTCAACTTTGACAGGGGGTGTCGCAATAAACTGATCGACCGGCAAGAGCAAGTAGACAGGCTTGCTTCCTTGACCGAACGCGAGCACGAGGTTTTCTGTCGTGTCGCCGATGGCGAGATGAATAAGGTCATTGGGTTCGATCTTGGCATCAGCGAGCGAACCGTGGAGGTCCATCGCTCGCAGGCGATGAAAAAATTAGGGATCCGAACGCTGGCCCAACTCGTGCGTATCAAGATCGAAACCGAATAATCCGTCATTTCCAACGAATCACATCACCCAGAGCGTTTCAGCCACATCGAAGTAAGGGATATACCTAATATCACTACTGGGGTGCGGGAACCATACTCCTGATCGTTACCATAGCTACAATCAGGAATAGATAGTGCCTAGCGAACAAGAGACAGTTTTCATCATCGATCCCGACGAAGGAATCCGCGAGAGTCTTGAGGCTTTGCTAGGAACGCTGGCAATTTCGACGCTCAGTTACCCCGACGTAGAGGCATTTCTGGACTCGGTTTCTGATCAATTCCCCGATCGTGGCTGTTTAATCGTTGAGGCAGCGCTGGCTGGCCTTGGCAGCTTGGCGCTTCTGAAGCGTTTGCGAAAGGAGGGCAGCACATTACCTGTACTGGTACTCGCGAGTACTTCGAACCGTGATATTGCTGATTTGGCACTGCAAGCGGGCGCCGCCGCTGTGATCGACAAACCGCTGGCCAATGGCCAGTTGTTGGATCGACTGCAGCAATTGCTGAAGTGTGCACGGGCCTTAAAATAGAGCGTGCTATATCAAAAGCATTCTAGTACCACTGGTTAACGATGTGACATTAGATACTCGTCTCGACTATACGTACCAGCCACAGTGCAATACGGGGTAGATCCAATACCCGAGCGAAGCTTATTCAAGCAAACTATTGGCTCTTAGTCGGTTATAGCGCACGCACGCATCAGTGCATCGGTATCGGAGTTAAACATCAT
>JBNMPW010000026.1:0-24749 GCA_051277205.1 Oceanicoccus sp.
TCAGCACCCGTACCGTCTGATTTAGGGCGTACCTTTACGTTATAATCCGGGACGCGTTTTACAGCAACAAGAACCTTCATGAGATTCTCCGTGTTGAATAATTGGAGGTTTGTCATTAACAGAAAAGCCGCTAATAACATCGAAAAAATCGAGACTATGGTGACCCCAAAGGCCCCGTAGGTCAATAACTTTTTTTGCCATATGCCATGATATATAAGGCCATAAATAGCTTAAATAACAAATACATACACGTATTTATTGTGCTTATTTTACACATTCACTAGAGTGATCTAAAAACAGCTCTACGTCAGCTCATAGAGCACTGCTTCGGTGGTCATTTTGAGTATGAAAATATATAATAATTAGTATTCTTATAGCAGCCAATAGCTTTCACCAGCATCGCCGCTAGAACAATTTTAACGAGAAGAGGACTAACTTGTGGAACGTGAAGCCATGGAATTCGACGTTGTAATCGTCGGTGCCGGCCCTGCAGGGCTTTCAGCCGCATGCCGCATTCGCCAACTCAGCGAGCAAACCGGCAAAGACATTAGCGTTTGTGTGGTAGAAAAAGGCTCTGAGGTTGGCGCCCATATTTTATCAGGCGCGGTTTTCGAGCCATCGGCTCTTAATGAGTTATTCCCTGACTGGAAAGAAAAAGGTGCACCGCTGCATACAAAGGTTATTGCCGACGAGATCGTTTATTTAACCAGCGCTACTGCGGGTATCAAGGTGCCGAACATATTGGCCCCGAAAACCATGCATAATGACGGCAACTACATTATCAGCCTAGGCAACCTATGCCGCTGGTTAGCGGAGCAGGCCGAAACTATGGGCGCTGAGATTTATCCTGGCTTTGCGGCCTCAGAAATTCTCTATCACGAAGATGGCCGCGTTAAAGGCATCGCTACTGGTGATATGGGTATCGCTGAAGATGGCAGTCACAAAGATTCATATGTGCAAGGTATGGAGCTGCACGCAAAGTACACTCTCTTCGCTGAAGGTTGTCGCGGCCATCTCGGTAAACAACTGATTGAAAGATTCGAGCTTGATGCCGGCAAAGATCCACAACATTACGGCCTTGGCATTAAAGAAATGTGGAAGATTGATCCAGAGAAACACAAGCAAGGAACCGTGTTCCACAGCACCGGCTGGCCGCTTAGCGAGAGCGGTTCACTTGGCGGCGGCTTTCTTTACCACGTTGAAGACGATCAAGTATCCATCGGCCTGATCACTGACCTGTGCTATTCCAACACCCACGTTAGCCCTTTTGATGAATTCCAACGCTTTAAATCACATCCCCGCGTAAAAGCTATCCTTGAAGGTGGCGAACGCACCTCTTATGGTGCGCGAGCGATCGTTAAAGGCGGTTTACAATCACTGCCTAAAATGACATTCCCCGGCGGCTTACTCATTGGCTGTGATGCTGGCACACTGAATTTTGCAAAAATCAAAGGTAGCCACACGGCAATGAAGTCCGGCTTATTGGCAGCCGAAGTTGTTCACGGAGCTATTACAGGCGCGGATAAATCCGGAGAGGAATTAACCGAATATGCCGCCGCTTTTGAAAATTCATCTCTCTATAAAGAACTGTATCAGCAGCGTAACTTTGGCTCCGCGCAGCATAAGTGGGGTAACTTGGTTGGATCTGCTTACGCGTTTATCGATATCAATATTTTAAACGGCAACGTACCCTGGACATTTAGTGATGCAACACCAGACCACACTAAATTAAAACCAGCCGCCGAGAGTAAAAAAATTGATTATCCTAAACCGGATGGTAAAATCACTTTCGATAAATTATCGTCCGTATTTTTGTCCAATACTAACCATGCTGAAAACCAGCCTTGTCATTTGACTTTAAAAGATGCAGATATTCCTCTAACGTACAATCTACCGATTTATGATGAGCCTGCACAACGCTATTGCCCTGCTGGGGTTTATGAAGTGGTGGAAGAAGAAAACGGTAATAAACGCTTTCAAATTAATGGCCAGAACTGCGTGCACTGTAAAACATGTGATATCAAAGATCCTAGCCAAAACATTGTATGGGTAACACCTGAAGGACTTGGTGGACCAAACTATCCAAATATGTAATATCACAATGCGAGTAAAAAAGGCGGCTAATAGCCGCCTTTTTTACATCTGCATTTCTATAGTGAAAACCATTTACCTTTACTGAGTAGCGCGTAGCCGTCTTTTGTTTGCTTGCAAAATTCGGCCAAGTGATAATAGGCTGGGCTATCAAGCACAGCGCTAATGCCATAATCTAATTGTACAATAGGCTGCAGCTCGCCCTCACCTTGACCTGCTGGTTTTGCCTGCATCAGTAAAGGAAACTCTTCACTCAAAAAATATTTCTCATCCGTATTAGTCTGCACAAGAACTGACTGTTGCTCAGTACCTTCGTCAAAGACGTCACATTGCTTTATATGCAGCGCGGTATTCTCTACCTGAATCCGCCACTTCTCTACCGGCGTTAACAAAAAATACTCGTTACCTTCGCGCCTCAAAATGGACGCAAAAAGATTGACCAAGCCCTGCCGTTCAATTTTACCCTGCTCATGAATCCAATCACCATTGCGCTTAATCACAATGTCGATATCACCGCTTAATGGCGGGTTCCATAAATGTAATGGCGGCTTACTCGATTGTTCTGCTAGCTGTTTTTCCAGCCCCGCTAAAGAATCCATTACTTAAACCCCCCGTAAATTTTTAGCAATATGGTTTATAGGCTTGGCGAGCAGTGCATCAATATCACTGCCGCTGATGTTATAAAATGAGGATTTAGTTTGCAGGCGTATCTTATCCAATATTTGATTAGCGACCACATCAACCAGCGTTAACGAGATCAGTAAGCTGTTATAGGCAGTACTGGCATCCGCTTTCTTAACATCAAACAATGTATTCTGCTGCTCCAGCTCAATATAGACTAAATAATTATTACCCTGTGATTTTGCAACTTTCATTGCCTCAAGCAATGAACCCTTAACCTCACCGGCGCCAACATTGGAAAAATATGGGCGCAGGTAACGTCCGACTACTTCACTCAACGCTTGCGAATCTACCGCTTCAATATTATCAGAAATAACACTAATTCTACTGCTGGCTTGGATTTGACGATTGTGCCAACGGCTAATTTCAAATTGATTAATGATACCTAAGTTGCTGGCATAGATGTTGACTTGCTGCGAGGTAAAGGATGGCTGACAGCCACTCAGCTGTAACGCTAGAACTAATAACAGCAATAAAGGTACAACGGTAACATTCGATCTAGCAAGGGTCATAACAGCCTCTCATAAACTCATCAACAACCCCAACAGTAGAGCTTGGGATACAATATTTCAATAAGCTGAACAACAAAAAAGGGCCAAAAGGCCCTTTTTACACTATCAATATATGACATATGTCATATGACTTCAAACAATGAGCCGGACATTAACAACGCCATCTATATCACGCATCTGTTGAATTACAGACTCTGGAGGCGCAGAAGCGACGTCAATCAGGCTATAAGCGATTTCATTACGGCTTTTATTCAGCATGTCGATGACATTGATGTCTTCATCCGCCAAAATTGAAAGAATATTACCCAAAATTTTAGGAACATTGCGATTGCTGACTGCCAATCTAACGCTATCACCTACTGGCGCGCGCTCTAAACTCAGTGCGGGGAAGTTTACTGAGTTTTTAATATTGCCGTTTTCGAGAAAATCCTTCAATTGATTAGCGGCCATCACTGCACAATTCTCTTCAGCCTCATCGGTACTAGCGCCAATATGAGGAGTCAGTACTGCACCGCGCTTACCAATAAGACCTGGCGATGGAAAATCAGCGATGTATTTTCTTAGACGACCGCTCTCCAAAGCATCGATTACAGCGCCAGTATCTACGATCTCTTCACGGGCAAAATTGAGCAGTACAGCATCTTCTTTTAGATTGGACAACAGATCGCTATTGATCATTTTACGGGTGCTATCTAACACGGGTAAATGCAAAGTGATGTAGTCGGAGCGTGCAATAAGCGAACTGATATTGTCAACCTTTTTTACTTCACTGGATAAACGCCAAGCCGCGTCGACAGATAAAGCAGGATCATAACCGGCGACATTCATACCGAGATCAAGGGCTGTATCGGCAACCATAGAGCCTATAGCTCCCAAACCAATAACGCCGAGAGTCTTACCCGCTAATTCATTACCCTTAAAACGTTTTTTCTCTTTCTCTAGTAGAGCGCTCATAGCAGCGCCATCTTCCATCTCGACTAAAGTGCCGACATAATCTATGCCTTCTAAAATACCCCGCGAACCCAAGGTCAAAGCGGCGACGATCAGCTCTTTTACGGCATTGGCATTGGCGCCAGGCGTATTAAAGACGGGGATGCCTTGGTCCGTACATTCGGCAACAGGAATATTATTAAAACCGGCGCCTGCACGAGCGATACCCATTACCGAGCTGGCAATATCATTTGCCTGTAATTTATGGCTGCGTAATAAAATAGCATCGGGCGATGAAAACTCGCTGGCAATTTCATAACAATCGCGAGGAAGTTTATCCAAGCCTTTAACTGACACTTGATTTAAGGTAAGAACCTTATACACGTCTATCTACTCCTCAATATAAAATCTGCACGTTAATTGATTTAGAAAATAGCAACTTCGGCGGTTTCTCGAAGCGTAGCCACATAGGCGGCAACACTTTGGCCGGCAATGTTTCGTTGCAATTCATTTTTTAGTGCGCGTTGCTCCATAATGCCAAATTCTGACCAACTGCCCTGCTCAACTTCTTCTAACTGGATGATTGCCACATCACCATTTGCTAATGTTGCCGCTTGGCGTGAGGGCTGCTCAGCAGAACCTGCCGGCATAGCAAAAACAGCATTTAACAACGAACGATCGACACCAGGACTTGAACGGCGCAAGTTTTGTTGTACTTGCCACTCATAACCCGCCTCGTTTGCCAGTTCTTCAACCGTTTTTCCGGCCTTCAAAGCAGCAACTGATTGCTCGGCTTTAGCCAAGGTCAAAGCCAGTGCTTCTCGAGCTCGAAGCTGCTCAGATATATCTGCCTGCACTTCACTTAAAAGCTTTGCTCTAGGTGGTTGATGTTCAAGGACATGTATCACAATAAAATGATCCGTAGCCAGCTCAATTACTTCGCTATTATTGCCACCCTCTATCACTTCCTCACTGAAAGCTGCGGCGATAACTTGTGGCTTAGCTAGTGCGCCACTAACGTTGTCACGACTAACCAGATCTGAAGCTTGTAGATTAAGGCTAAGCTCTTTTGCTGGCCCCTCTAAACCTTCTGAATTAAAAACTAAATCGCGTAACTGTTCGACGGCATTCACAAATTGAGCTTCTGCGGCTGCTAATTGTAAGCGCTGGGTCAATACTTGCTCGCGATCCTCAAAGCTTGGTTTATCACCGGCATTAATTTCTACTGCTTGGATAAGGTGATAGCCGGCATCTGTTTTAACAGGCGCTGAGACTTCATTGATGTCTAAAGCAAACAAGGCCTGCTCAAATTCTGGCGGAAAAGTGTCACCAGAAGTATATCCTAAGTCACCAGCGCTTTGAGCCGAACCTCGGTCATCAGAAAATTCCGTTGCCAAAGTAGCAAAAGCATCACCACTGTTAAGTTGACTCGCTAATTTTTCAATAAGCTGTTTGGCGTCATCATCACTGCGCTCGTCGTTAACTTCAATCAGAATATGGGCCGCGCGACGCTCTTCATTACCGGCAAAATCTACCATCTCTTCTTCATATGCCTTTAATACATCTTGGGTATCGACAGTTTCAAAAAAGTCCTGTTGTTTAACCTCGATATAACTGAGCTTGATTTGATCGATGGTCTGAAACTGGGCAATATTATCATCGTAAAATTGCTGAACTTGAGAATCATCAACAACAACATCCTCATCTTGTTGCGGCAGCACAAAGTATCTAAAGCTGCGCTGTTGACCAAGCGCGGCGGAGATTATTTCTAACTCTTGCGTTGTGACAAAATCAGAACCCGCTACGCCATTATTCAGCTGGCTAATAACAAGGTCGTCAGTCATTAATTGCTTAAAATACGCCGTACTGTAGCCATTGCTACGCAGTACATTTTGATACAACTGGGCAGAAAATATGCCGTCTTGCTGAAACTGGGTCATATTAATTATTGCTTGATCAATACCCTCTGGTGATATAGAGATACCGGCTTTGAATGCCGCCTGAAGCAGTAGTCGCTGCTGAATTAATCGTTCAATTGCCGGCCCACGAAGACGCTTCTCGTCGAGTAAAGTCGGGTCTATATCATCATCCATCAAGCCCATTAGGCGACGGCGCTCTATATTAATAGCCTGATCAAGCGACTGTAATGTGATGTCATCATCATTGACGGTTGCCGCGGTAGCCGGACCACTGCCACCAATGAGGCTATCAACGCCAAATAGGGCAAACGGTATGATGATCAAACCGATGATGAATTTGGCAACAATGCCCTGAGTATTTGAACGAATATTTTGCAGCATTTAAGCTCCCGCAATAAACAAAAAGCGCATCCTAAGATGCGCCTTTTAATTGAACTAACCCACTTTAAGCAGCTTAGCTCTTTGTTAAGCTGATACAGATGGTTACGTGTTTTCGGTAATAGACAACAAGCAATCGACCTAGCTAAACAGATTCTTAATTAACAGCGTCTTTAAGCGCTTTACCAGCTTTGAAACCTGGCACTTTAGCTGCTTTAATTTGGATTTCAGCGCCAGTTTGTGGGTTACGACCTGTGCGAGCAGCACGATCTTTAACCGAAAAAGTACCAAAACCGACCAATACAACTTGGTCGTTTTCTTTCAATGCACCAGTAATAGTTTCAACCATTGCGTCGAGTGCACGCCCCGCTTGTGCTTTTGGTAAGTCGGCTGATGCAGCAATTGCTTCAATTAGTTCAGATTTATTCACAGTTTTCCCCTTTTAGAAAATACTGGCTACCGCTTAGAGAGTAAACGCAGCCTGGAATTTGGATCCCAATTTATTATGACTTATTCGGACGTCAGTTAAACCAAGGACGCAATTTATACCAACTGCGCCCCTGCTGGTCAAGCCATAGACCTTATTTAATGGGCCTTTGGCTCACTTTTTGATGTCTTATTTGATTTTTCTTTTAATGCTGGTGAATCGTTGTCCGACTTGCTTAAAAACTCATCATCAGAAATTGGTTTTGGTAATCGCTCCAAAGCGATGGCCAACACCTCTTCAATCCATTTTACAGGCTTAATATCGAGATCAGCTTTAATGTTTTCGGGTATTTCTTTTAGGTCTCTGGCATTTTCATCGGGAATAATAACCGTTTTAATACCGCCTCTATGAGCCGCCAGCAATTTTTCTTTAAGACCACCAATCGGCAATACTTGACCGCGTAAAGTGATTTCACCCGTCATTGCAACATTAGACACAACCGGGATACCGGTTAAAACCGAAACCAATGCGGTACACATGCCAACACCAGCACTGGGCCCATCTTTCGGAGTAGCACCCTCAGGCACATGGATGTGTAAATCGTGCTCATCGTGATATTTAGCGGGAATACCCAATAGTTGAGAACGGCTACGTACCACCGTTGCTGCCGCCTGAATAGACTCTTGCATGACGTCGCCCAAGGAGCCAGTTTTGACCTGTCGCCCCTTACCGAAGACTGATACAGCCTCAATAGTTAACAACTCACCACCAACTTGAGTCCATGCAAGGCCAGTAACCTGACCAATTTGATTTTCGACTTCAGCTTTACCGTAATTAAATTTGCGAACACCACTATAGTGCTCCAACAGCTCTGGGGTAATCGAAACCGGCGCCTCTTTCTCACCTAAAGAGAACTCTTTAACCACTTTGCGACAAAGTTTAGCAACTTCACGTTCAAGACCCCGCACACCGGCTTCGCGGCTGTAATAACGGACTAAATCACGTATTGCATCCTCAGAAATATCAAGTTCACCGTCTATGATACCGTTGTTTTTCATCGCCTTTGGTTTGAGATAACGCTGGGCAATATTCACCTTCTCATCTTCGGTATAACCGGGGATACGAATGACTTCCATGCGATCTAACAAGGGGGCAGGAATATTCATCGAATTTGAAGTACAGATAAACATGACATCTGACAGATCGTAATCGACTTCTAGGTAGTGATCGTTGAAGCTATTGTTTTGCTCGGGGTCTAGCACTTCGAGCAATGCAGAGGCTGGGTCACCGCGGTTATCCATGCCCATTTTATCAATTTCGTCGAGCAAGAATAAGGGGTTTTTAACTTCGGCTTTGGCAAGTTTCTGCACAATCTTACCGGGCATTGAGCCTATATAAGTACGTCTATGACCCCGAATTTCTGCTTCGTCACGGACACCACCTAACGCCATACGCACAAATTTACGGTTGGTGGCGCGAGCAATAGACTCTCCTAAGGATGTTTTACCAACACCTGGAGGTCCTACCAAACACAGTACAGGCCCTTTAATTTTCTTAACCCGTTTTTGTACTGCCAAGTATTCAAGAATCCGCTCTTTAACTTCTTCCAAACCATAGTGATCCTCTTCTAGAATCTGCTGGGCGCGCCTTAAATCATGTTTGACCTTCGAGCGCTTCTTCCAAGGAACACTAACCATCCAATCAATATAGCTACGCACTACAGATGCTTCCGCTGACATCGGCGACATCATCTTTAATTTATGCAATTCGGCGGCCGCTTTGTCGGCCGCCTCTTTGCTCATACCACTGTCTTTGATTTTTTTCTCAAGCTCTTCCATTTCATTGGGCGCTTCATCCATATCACCCAATTCTTTCTGAATGGCTTTCATTTGCTCATTCAAGTAATACTCGCGCTGGCTCTTTTCCATTTGCTTTTTAACACGGCCACGAATGCGCTTTTCGACTTGAAACAAATCGATTTCTGCTTCCATCAAACCCATCAAATGCTCGATACGCTCTTGGATATCAGAAACTTCCAAAATCGCCTGCTTCTGTTCTAACTCTAGCGACATATGGGCGGCGATGGTATCAGCCAAACGACCTGGCTCATCAATACCTGAAACCGAGTTCAATACTTCTGAGGGCACCTTCTTACTGAGATTTACGTATTTATCAAACTGGCCCATGGTAGTTTGTACCAATGAATCAGCTGCAGCAGCGTCTAGAGCTTGCGGCTCATCGGGTAAGGTCATCGCAGTGTAGAAACTATCGGTAGCCGTGACTGATTTAAGTTGCGCGCGATAGCCGCCTTCTACGAGCACTTTGACAGTACCATCAGGCAGCTTGAGTAGCTGCAGAACCGTGGAAACAGTACCAACACGGTAAATGTCAGCCTCACCGGGATCATCAACAGAGGCATTTTTTTGTGCCACTAGAAGAATCTGTTTGTCATTGGCCATTGCCTCCTCTAGAGCCTCGATAGAGCGCTCGCGACCAACGAACAAGGGGATTACCATATGCGGGTAAACCACCACATCACGCAAGGGTAATAGCGGCAACTCGAGCAAATCGTTAGTTTCAGACATTAAATAGGTACCTGTTGCTGGGGGCGCCCACGATGGACAGCCAAATAATCAATCTATTAATGATAGGCGTTTCTGGGGCTTATTCCACAGACTTTGCTTATAGTTGTTTAATGGGGCTATAACTAAAGATTACAAGAGCTGAATTTATTATTTTAGTAGGCGGTTTAACACCAGGCTTATGGTCTCCTTAAGCAAAGCCTAGATAGCAAAAAGGGTCCAGAGGACCCTTAATATTAACGGCTGTAGTTACTTACTGCTCGTCCGTGGACGCAGATTTGAGCTGATCTTGCTCTGGCGTTTTATAAACCAGTAATGGTTCAGACTCGCCATTAATAACAGATGCATCAATTACTACTTTAGACACCGTGTCTTCCGATGGAATTTTATACATGGTATCAAGCAGCACATTCTCAAGGATAGAACGCAGACCACGAGCACCTGTTTTACGTGTCATCGCTTTTTCAGCAATGGCCCGAACGCCGTCTTCGCGGAAATCGACGTCAACCGACTCCATTTCAAACAGCTTGCTGTATTGCTTGGTGAGCGAATTTTTAGGCTCCGTCAAAATGCTGATCAAAGCAGGGACATCAAGCTCTTCGAGTGTCGCAATAACCGGCAAACGACCAACAAACTCTGGGATCAAACCATAGCGTACCAAATCTTCAGGTTCTAAATCTGCCAGCACTTCGCCGATATTTTTGGCTTCATCTTTACTCTTAACTTCGGCACCAAAACCAATTCCGCCTTTCTCTGAACGCTCACGGATAACTTTATCCAAACCTGCAAAAGCACCGCCACAGATAAATAATATATTAGAGGTGTCGACCTGCAGAAATTCTTGCTGGGGATGTTTTCGACCGCCCTGAGGTGGCACTGAGGCCACGGTGCCTTCAATAAGCTTAAGTAATGCTTGCTGTACACCTTCGCCTGAGACGTCGCGGGTGATAGATGGGTTATCAGACTTGCGCGAGATTTTGTCGATTTCATCAATATAAACAATGCCCATTTGAGCTTTGTCGACATCGTAATCGCATTTCTGCAACAACTTCTGAATGATGTTCTCGACATCCTCTCCTACATAACCGGCTTCAGTCAACGTAGTTGCATCGGCAATAGTAAACGGAACATCCAGTAAGCGAGCTAAAGTTTCAGCTAGTAGCGTTTTACCGCTCCCCGTTGGTCCGACTAGCAAAATATTACTTTTGCCTAGCTCAACGCCGCCTTTCTTCGACTCACTAAAACGCAGGCGCTTATAGTGATTGTAAACTGCGACAGCTAATACTTTTTTGGCCTGTTTTTGGCCAATAACATATTCGTCAAGAATCTCTTTGATGGCAACAGGTGTAGGCAGACTATCCTGGCTATTCTCTGCTCCACTTTCCTGGACTTCTTCACGAATAATGTCATTACACAAATCAACGCATTCATCACAAATAAATACAGATGGACCTGCGATTAACTTTCGTACTTCATGCTGGCTTTTGCCACAAAAGGAGCAGTAAAGCAGCTTTCCGCCATCATCACTACTGTCTTTAGTATTATCAGTCATTAACGCCCTACTCCGCGTTGCGTAAATTTATGTCTAGCTTAGACCCTAACATGCTGTCTTTTCAACGATTTTGCAAGTCCCGAACAGCAGAATTAATTACCTGCTTAGTCCTGCTGCCTAGCCTTTAGTTCAGGCTTAAGCCCTAATTTTCGCTATCACGACGCGTAAACACCTCATCGACCAAACCATAATCTTTCGAGGTTTCGGCATTCATGAAGTT
Source organism: Oceanicoccus sp. (assembly GCA_051277205.1). Taxonomy (GTDB): domain Bacteria; phylum Pseudomonadota; class Gammaproteobacteria; order Pseudomonadales; family Dasaniaceae; genus Oceanicoccus. The sequence goes on from JBNMPW010000026.1 coordinate 11,293, forward strand.
ATCTCGCTCAGTATCACGGGCGATTGTTTCTACATCTTTACCGGTATGCTCAGCCATCAACTGGTTGAGACGCTCACGAATAATCAGTATCTCACGGGCTTGAATATCGATATCAGTAGCTTGCCCTTGAGCACCGCCGCTAGGCTGATGAATCATGGTACGCGCATTTGGCAGAATAAAGCGTTTCCCCTTAGCACCGCCACTGAGTAAAAAAGCCCCCATGCTGGCTGCCTGACCAATACACATAGTGCTGACATCAGGCTTAATGAACTGCATGGTGTCATAGATCGACAGACCGGCAGTAACAGAACCGCCTGGTGAATTAATATACAAATGGATATCTTTATCGGGGTTTTCAGACTCAAGAAATAGCAGCTGAGCAACAATCAGGTTGGCCATATTGTCTTCAACAGGGCCTACCATAAAAATAACTCGTTCTTTAAGTAGCCTCGAGTAGATGTCGTAAGAGCGCTCGCCCTTGGCGGTCTGCTCGACGACCATGGGAATGAGACCCAAATTGTTAACTTGAAGTGGATTAATACCTTGAGGATCAAATCTGGACATACTGATAGCCTTAGTACTCAGTTATTGTGGAGATTAACAAACGCCTGAAACAAACAAGCGACCAGAGTATAGTCGCTTGGTGACAATTGATCGACAGTGATTTGTTAATCTTCACCGTCTTCTGGAGGAGCTGGTGGTGCCATCACCTCGTCATAGCTACACACTTTATCGGTAACAGTACCCTGCTCCATCAGTTTATCAACTACCGAGTCTTCCAATACCATTGATTGGATTTCCTGTAATTGCTGCTGGTTGCTGTAGTAATAGTTGATCACTTCTTCAGGGTCTTCATATGTGGCAGCAAAACCTTCGATAGTTTCTTTCACTTTGTCAGGATCAGCAGTCAGACCTTCTTTGCTGATGTAATCATTGAGCACTAAACCAAGACGAACGCGACGGTCCGCTTGTTCAGTGAACATATCATCAGGTAATAAAGAATCAACATCCAAAGACTCAGCCGCAGCCCCAAACTGTTGCACCATCTGACGCTTGAGCACAGTAATTTCTTGCTTAATCAATGCCTGTGGTAGTAAGAGGTCTTGGTGACTGCCGACCAGCGCATCCATAACCTGATTTTTGACTTTGTTTTTAGCCGCATTATCCAACTCGCGTTGCATATTTTCAGTTACGTCAGTGCGAAACTGAGCTTCATCACCGCCTTTGACACCAAACTTATCAAAGAACTCTTCGTTAAGCTCAGCCAGTTTTTTCTCTGCAGTGGTATTGAGCTTTACCGTAAATTCAACCGCTGCGCCCTTCAGCTCTTCAGCGTGATATTCTTCAGGGAAGTTTAACGCCAATACTTTTTCTTCACCGGCTTTCATCCCGACAACGCCGTCTTCAAAACCTGGGATCATACTATTGGAACCCAGTTCTAAATCATTACCCTGAGCAGTTCCGCCCTCAAAAGCTTCTCCGTCTTTAGTACCTGCATAATCGATATTGGCTTGATCGCCAGTTGCTGCAGCGCGCTCTACCACTTCCCACGTAGATTGCTGCTGACGCAGAGTATCTATCATCTTATCGACATCGGCGTCGGTGATCTCTGCTACTGATTTTTCAATAGCCATGCTGCTGTAGTCACTGCTTTCTATTTCCGGAAAGATCTCAAAAGTTGCTACATATTCAAGATCAACACCAGCGTCTAAATTCTTTGGCTCGATATCAGGCATGCCTGCGGGCTTGAGGTTCTCTTGCGAAACCGCTTCACTAAAGCTCTGGTTAATCACTTCCTGTAGAACTTCTTGACGAACGCCGCCACCAAAACGCTGCTTCATAACCTTCATCGGCACTTTGCCAGGTCGAAAACCATCTAAGCGAACTGTCTTTGACGCTTTTTGCAAACGGGCGTTAACTTCGTTATCAACACGTTCTGCGGGAATACCAACGGTAAGCTTGCGCTCTAACCCGGCAGTAGTTTGAATTGAAACCTGCATGAAATATCTTCCTGTCACCCGCTAGCGCTAGTTGCGCCTAGGGGTATGTACAAAATAAACTGGGATCATAGGATCGTAAGATCGTATGGTCAAAATAAATGGTGCGGACGGAGAGACTCGAACTCTCACACCTTACGGCACCAGAACCTAAATCTGGCGTGTCTACCAATTCCACCACGTCCGCATACCTAAAACGGTACTTGCTTAAGTTAGCAAACAACTCGAGCATCGAATTCTAACTAATTGATATTATTCGTATATCTAAGGATACAATACGAAACCCCTCAATCATAGGGGCGGTGATTTTGCCACAATGACGGCAGCGGTTCAACCGCGTTTATGCACTAAGGTGTTATTTTGGTAAAGCTAGCAAAAAACTCAGCTCATTAGGGCCACAATTGGTCGCTTTTTCACCAATCCAGCTGGCTGGCAGCAACATCGCTTGCTCAGCCGCAAAATGCTGGCCTGCAATCGTCAAGCTCTCGCCAATAGTCATCAGTAATGCGTACTCTGCAGGCGCCGCCAAGGTTATGGCTGCTGCTGACGCTAAACGGATACGCCGCACTTCAAAATCTTTAAAATCGACGATGCGCTCAACCCGATACCCCGGACCCTCCTCAAGCAAGGTGTGCTCATCCTGTAGCGGTGGTTCAATAGTCATAATGTCAATTGCCTGCTGACTATCCCACTCCGATTGCGTCAGCACTTTTTGGGCAAATGACAAAATCATCCGTTCATAAACCGGCGTCTGAAACTCTACCGTGCGCACTCCATGCTGCAAAGCATGCGGGGTTAAACAAGGCACCTTAACTACATCCCCTAGCTGCAAGCTCAACGTCTCGGTAAAATCATTCATCAATGTGCGCGAATCACGCTCCTGCTGCTGCAATGACGAAGGTACTGCCGCCATCCATTGCTGCATGGTGGCAGCCTCAACCGGCTCATTTAAAGCATAACCCTGCGCTTCTCGCATCGGGTCAATAAGATTATCGATTTCAAGTCTCAGCTGACGATAGCTATTAACAGCTTCGGCAAAAGCCTTTCGAAATGCGCCATCATCAACAAACCGCTGCCGCATCTGCTGATTAAAACCAAACCGGATAGCCCCTTCACCAGCGGGCCAAGCCTTCGGATCAACATGGGTCACCACATAGACTTCACGCTTTTCTTGGTGCAATTCAAAGTACAAATCGCCAAACACCTCATCTGGCAGCGGGTCGAGAATCTTTAACAAAATAAGCTGTTGCCAGCGATTGGCGGTTAACCGCGCCGGCAGTGCGGATAACAAATACGGAATAGGCAGCTGGTATTGACCATCAGTAAAGCAGGCGACCCCGCGCTCTTCTACACCCGTATACCAAATCTCCTGCCCCCAAGGCTTGGCGATATTGAGACTTTGCAAATTTAGCGGTAGTGAAGTATCAAAGCGAGGTAGTTGATAGCGCTGGCAATAAACGGCAAAAGCATGCTCTGGCGTCGCTGCTAACAACTCATCTTCAATAGACATTGGCTGATCAGTGACGGCCAGTGTAATGGCGTGTGACTGCAGTAAATAAAGGGCAGTTAAGCCAATTGTCGGTGCCGCTGGCAACCAATACTGGGATAGCTGATAGGACACTAGCAGTAAGTGACTGCCCGCAGAGAGATCAGACATCTGTTGTAGGCAATGGTCAAGACAGGCTTCAGGGCTACCGGAATCCGCTTGTTGGTGGCTGATGGCAGGCATTTTCGTGCTCATAATTATATCGATAGTGACACTTACTCAGTCAAACAGTCGGGATCAAAAATGTATTCACCAGCCAACCACGCTGCAATCTCATCAGCAGCTGGGTGCTCAAAGCTTTTATAGCAGACACTTAGGGCTTGTCGCGCTGCCTCGCTTTGAGCAAAGCTTGAGCCATTCTGAAAACCACTGATATCTGCCTGAAGCTGAGTGGCAAAAGCCTTATCATCAAGCTGATTGAGCATGTCGGCCAGCGCCTCTTGAGGAGAATAACTGTCGCCCTGACAATAGATGGCAGCCAAACTCGGCAACACACAACGGGATAATAGCAACTGATTCATTGGGTTAACTATATGCCCTTGGCATAACTGCGCTAATTGTGCAGGCCGCTGCTGATATGGCATTAGGTGTAAATGTTCGCTACTGAGCCGGCCGTCATTGGCGGGATAGTTATCCCACAACATTGGCTTTCGGCCCAGTATCGCGCTAATGGCCTGCATGTCTTGGACCGTATATGCGGTTGATATAACCTGATTACCGGTCCAAAAAACACCGACATTAGCCGGCAGGCCAGCACCTAAATCTTCGAGATAGTTGTCGGGTATGTCACCAAATAACTGCGGCAATATTGGATCAAAAGAGTAGTAAGTGGGGCATACAATATACTGGGACGCGTTACTATGAACCATTATATCGGCAACTATTTGCAACTGTCGCTGAGCTAAATCCGCATAATCACCGCGCATGTCATCAAATAAGATGCATAAGATATCCGGAGACAATTGGTTAATCTGCAACACCTTGTCGCGCAAAGCTTGTTGATCAACAATATCGTAACGCTGCGCTAAACCCAGCGGCGAAAGCCCCAACCCCCATTGCACTGTAGTGGTTTTATAGTGCTTAGAAAGTGCCAGCAACTCTTGCCAAAGTGCCTCTGGATGAGCCTCGCGCCAGCGACCACGTAAATAACTGTCGCCTTTGGGCGCATATATATAACTGGCAAAACCATGGCTGGCGAGAAAATGACTAAATTCACGGCGCTGCGCCCATGACCATTGTCGACCATAGAATCCTTCGATTACTCCGTAGAAAAAATCACTCATTTAATATGCAGTAATAGTTGGCCACTAATGGCACCATAGTTTACACAAGCGCAACCCCTATTTATAGGCTGACCGAACATATAAAACCTTTTTAATCAGATAGATAGTCAGGTTACTGAACAGCTAACATAAACTATAATAACGCTACTATATAACCAAAGTTTGAGCCACTGATATGACTGACAAACACTTCCATGACTGGATTGGCCTTAGTGGTGTTGATAGCGATGAAAATATTAACGCGCGACGCTGGGCGAAACGCTTAGAGTTACCGCTACTAATTGTCGCCCTATGGATACTTGTCAGCTGGTACTGGACCGGCAGCCCCGAACCACCTATCAGCAACCACTGGCTGAACCTAGTGATCTGGTCGTTCTTCGTGCTCGAGGCGGTATTACTAACATCGCTAGTTGACGATAAAGCCAACTACCTTAAAAACAACTGGCTCAACGTGCTCATTATTCTATGCGGTCTCCCTGTGCTGTGGCTGGATGCGCCATTCATTGCCGTGTTACGCTCTTTGCGTCTTTTGATCTTCATCAGTTTGTTGCTACAACTTTCAAGCTCGGTAAGGCACATATTGGCGAGCAATCATCTTGGCGCGACACTGCTGGTAAGCGCCGTCTTTATAGTTTTCGCGGGTTATCTTATTGCCGGTGTCGACCCAGGGATTAGATCCCCTGCAGATGGCATATGGTGGGCTTGGGTTACTGTGACAACGGTCGGTTATGGCGATATCGTCCCCACCAGTGCCGAAGGTCGAACGCTGGCGGGTATTCTAATCCTACTCGGTATCGGTTTATTTTCGATCATTACAGCCAATATCTCAGTGTACTTTATAGCCAATAGTCGCAACCTCAGTACTGAACGATTGGATAGAGTAGAGCAACATTTGGCGAGAATAGAGTTGCTATTGGAGCAACAGAACGTAAACAAACAAAGCACTGAAAAACAAACCAACTCGGCTAATACCAATAAAGACAACCCGTAAAACCTATTGAGAGAAGAATAATTTATCGTAGTTATTTGAAGTAATTTCTGCGATCTCTTCTACGCTAACGCCGCGTAATTCGGCGATACAGTGAGCAACCTCTACCACATACTTAGGCTCATTCTTCTTGCCTCTATATGGCATCGGGGCCAAATAAGGCGAGTCCGTTTCAATAAGCAAGCGCTCCAGCGGTACCTGTTTAGCCACCTCCCTCAATTCAGCCGCATTCTTAAAAGTGACAATACCCGAGAAAGAAATATAGTAATTTAGGTCTATCGCCTGCTCCGCCATCTCCCAGCTTTCAGTAAAGCAATGCAATACACCGCCCACCGAACTATCGCCATGCTCACGTATCACCGCCAAGGTGTCTTCGCGGGCATCTCGAGTATGCACAATGACCGGCTTCGCCAATTCGGATGAAAGCTTTAGATGCTGGGCGAAAGACTCACGCTGAAGTTCCGCACTGTCTTTGGTGTAATAATAATCCAGGCCGGTCTCACCAATGGCAACAACAGCCGCCTGCTGCGCCAGAGGCTTGAGTACTGACATATCTGCAAGCTCATCACCCACATCCATAGGGTGGACACCTACCGAGGCACTGACACCTTCAAAGCGATTGGCTATATCGACAACTGCCGCTGCATTCTGCATATCAATACCAATACACAGCATACGCTCTACTCCACGCGCCTTGGCAGCGGCAATCGCCAGAGCCAAGTCGCCGTTATAAGGAGTGAGATCTAAGCGATCAAGGTGACAATGTGAATCAACATACATAAAATCAATTACCTACAATTACAGCTAAAATGATGACAACTAAAAAGGCCCAGCATAAACTGGGCCCTATCGATAAGTATCAAGCGCTAGTTACATGGTGTGGGTGGGTCGATCGGAATCGAGAGAGCCCGCCAGGTAATTCTCTATTTTGTTATTGGCAGTATCATCTTGGCCATTAAATTGGACACCAATACCCGCCGCTCGGTTTCCCTGTGCGCCTTTTGGGGTTACCCAAACAACGCGTCCTGCGACAGGAATTTTTTCTGGCTCGTCCATCAAGTTAAGCAACATAAAAACCTCGTCATTGACCTTATAGGGTTTGTTGGTTGGAATAAACAAACCACCATTAATTAAAAATGGCATATAGGCCGCATACAAAACTGCTTTATCCTTTATTGTCAACGACAGGATGCCGTTTCTTGCGCCTTGTGGTGCGCTAGCGGTACTCATTACAGGGTGTTGCTCCAGTTACATTAAATAGCTACGTTTGAATAATAGCGCTAGATAGCTATAAATCATAGTCGCTGTTCATTGGTTTCTCCACAGCAAAGCCCTTTACTCATTGTGAAGTTTTTCACAAGACTCCAATAATAGCTGCTCAAGCGCCAACTGCCGATTAGGATTAGCACCAGCATGGATGCTGCTCAATAACGCATTAATATTGTCTTGCAGGCCAAACAATGCCTGTGAATTACCGACAAAAGGCTGCCAGCGTTGATCCATTAATGGTTTTGCCCCCATTTTGTAGCTAATCAGCTCAGCCACTTTGCGGCTATACCAGAGCAGCAGGTCAGCAAAATCATGCGGCAGCCAACGCTCTGCAACCGTTAACGGCGACATTGACCCCGTCAACATGGCAATGGTGTCATCACCCCACTGCTTACGTAACTCCAATGCCTCGCCCTGCAACAGATCCAACGCTGTCAATGGCTGCCCCGCCGCCTCTTGTAACAACGGTTCTAATGCGGTTTTCTGAGGTACTAGTGGCTGTAGCCAACTGAGAGACTGCTGCTGACTGGGCATTTGGAAGTGCAATAACTGACATCGCGAGCGAATAGTCGGCAATAAACGACTAGGGGAATCAGCCAGCAACATTAATAAGGTATTAGCGGTCGGCTCTTCGAGGCATTTTAACAATGCGTTAGCGGAATTATTATTCATCGCTTCCGCAGGCGCCAGCAAAGCAACTTTGTAACCACCTTGATGAGCAGTATGGCCTAGGCTGGTGACCAGCGCACGAATTTGATCAACCTTGATTTGCTTACTCTTCTCTTCGGGGCGCAAGTAGTTAAAATCAGGATGGCTACCCACCAAATTCAAGCCGCATTGACGACATTCGCCACAGGCAAGGCCTGACCTTGGTGTCTCGCACATTAAAAACTGCCCTAACGCGCCAGCAAAACGCCGCTTACCAATACCGGGCGGACCGCAGAGTAATAGGGCATGCGGTAATTTTTTTTGATGGTGCAACTGGCTTAAGCGCTGCCATTGCTCTTCTTGCCATGGTAGTGCTGCGAGTAGTCCTAACGGCACTGAATCCATTACTTCGCACCCGCCAACAAAGTATCTATTAACACCTGTAAATCACTCTGCACTTGGGACAACGCTTGCCCCGCATCAATGACTCGAAAACGAGATGAATGTTGCTTGGACAGCGCTAAGTAGGTCTCGCGCACTTGTTGAAAAAATTGTTGCCGCTCCTGCTCAAAGCGGTCTAAATCGCCACGCTTTACTGCCCGAGCCATGCCGACTTCTATCGGCGCATCTAACAGAATTGTAAAGTCTGGACGCAGTGACCCTTGTACCCACTGCTCTAGATCAGCTATTTTTTGTTGATCAATTCCGCGGCCGCCACCTTGATAGGCAAAAGTCGCATCCGTAAAACGATCACAAATAACCCACTGACCATTCGCCAATGCCGGCTCAATAACTTGCGCAATATGTTGAGCCCTAGCTGCAAACATCAATAACAACTCGGTATTCTCAGCCACTGACTCTTCTCGCGGCGTTAATAGCAATTGCCGTATATCTTCAGCTAAAGGTGTACCACCCGGTTCGCGTGTCATGCAAAAATCAACCCCAGCTTGCTTTAGCCGATCGGCAATTAGTGCGATATTGGTGGACTTACCCACACCCTCGCCACCCTCGACGGTTATAAACAAGCCTCTGTTTGCTGACAAAACTTACTCCACTCAATCAATAGGTATTACGTATGACAATAGTTTATAAATTAACGGGGCTTATGGCGCCGCGTTTATTTTTTTGGTGCCGATGAATAATCTTTGCGGCGCTGAGTTATTTGATATTTTTGTACCGCTTTACGATGTTCATCTAAATTACTTGAAAAATAATGACTACCATCACCCTTGGCAACAAAATACAACGCGCTACCCTCTGCAGGATGCAACGCCGCATGGATAGCCTCTCTACCTGCCAATGCAATCGGTGTCGGCGTCAGTCCATTATGTCGATAGGTATTATAAAGGTTGCCGGCATCATTTAAATGCCTACGCCGAAGGTTACCAGCGAAACTATCACCTAAGCCATAGATAATAGTGGGGTCGGTTTGCAGCCGCATACCTTTTTTCAGCCGCCTTACAAAAACACCGGCAATCACTGAGCGCTCGACAGCAACGCCTGTTTCTTTCTCAATCAATGACGCCATAATTAACGCCTCATAAGGTGTTTCATAGGGCAAACCAGATGCTCGTTGCTGCCACTCCTGCTGCAGTACCTTATTCAGTCTTTTGTGCGCCTGCTGTAATAACTCTTGATCAGTGGTACTACTATAATAGCGATAAGTATCAGGAAAAAACAAACCTTCGAGGGAATTATGCTCGGTATCTATCGATAATGTTTGCGCCGTTATTGAACCTTGTGGCAGTTTTTTTATTAATTTTTTTTGCTTGCTCAGCGCCTCTTTGACATCGACCAAGGTCCAGCCTTCGACCAATGTCAGCTGGAAATAGCGCACATCTCCGGTGTGCAATTTTTCTAATAGTTGCCGCGCAGAGATACCTGATGGCAACCAATACTCACCGGCTTTAATCGATTTATCAAAAACAAAAAGACGATTATAAATTCTTAGCCAACGCGGTGATGACAAAACATTTTGTTGTCCCAACTGCCGGGACAATGAATATAAATTACCCCCTTGAGGGAGCTGTAGCTCCATACCCGGCATATCAATAGCGAGCGGCTCATCCATATAGCGCTCAAGCTGCCAATAAGCAATAGCTGCTGATAGCAGTGCCAATAAGCACAGGGCGACCACACTACGACATATAATATTAATCAAGCCTTTATTTCCTTGCATGCGTCCAACTGACTTAAGGCCGCTTGCAATTGCAATGTATTTGGACCGCAATTTTTTAAGTGACAACCCACAGCAATGACCGGACAAATACCCATTAAACTATTACAGATAAACATTTCATCGGCGCTGTAACAATCAGCAAGTTTTAAATCTTTAACTACAGCAGTCAATCCGCAGCGTTGCGATAATTGCTCAATAATTAATTGCCGAATAACACCGGCGACACCACAGCGATGCAAACTCGGAGTAATTAACTGAGTACCTTTAATTAAAAATAAATTACTGGCCGTACCTTCAACCACATGGCCATATTGATCAAGCATCAAACCTTCAGCAACAGCATTAGACCATTCTGAACGAGCCAACACATTATCAAGCCGCGATAAGTGTTTGATGGCGGCCAAGGGATGATTGCTTGCTAGACGATGATCACAAACCCTAACAGCAACGCCCTGCTGCCACTGAGTATTCACGACTATTTTTTGCAGGCTTATATAGCGGTTGGTTTCAGCATTTTCGCTAGCGCGATAACCACGTTCAGCTTGCTGACGAGTTATTATAATTTTGAGAATATGCGCTTGACCATCAACAGACTGTAACAAACCGTCAACTTCTGATTGCAAACGCTTAAAATCACAGCGTAGTTTTAATTGCTGGCAACCATGCTCTAAACGCTGCCAGTGCAAACTGGCATGCAAGGCATTACCACCGATAACCTTGATTGTTTCAAATAAACCATCACCATAGGCCAAGCCGCGATCATCTATAGCGATAGAATCAACAGCATGACCATTAACCAATGCATTGCTGCTCGTTGCCAACAATTACTTCAGCTTGCCAAATAACAAGCTGCCATTAGTACCACCAAAGCCGAAAGAATTGGAGAGCGCATAATTTATTTCAATATTTTGAGCGGTGTGTGGCACATAATTGAGCACACAACCCTCTTGCGGGTTATCCAGATTAATCGTTGGTGGGGCTACTTGATCGCGAATTGCTAAAATTGAAAACACCGCTTCTACTGCACCGGCGGCCCCCAATAAGTGACCGATCATAGATTTGGTTGAACTGACCGCCACCGTAGCAGCCGCATCACCTAACACCGTTTCTACAGCTCGACTTTCCGCAATATCCCCAGCGGGCGTGGAGGTACCGTGAGCATTAATATAGTTAACCTGCGATGAATTGATTGCCGCATCGTTAATGGCATTTAACATCGATGCCGCCGCACCGTGACCATCCTCCGGCGGAGAGGTCATATGGTAGGCATCACCACTCATACCAAACCCGCACAGTTCGGCATAAATATGCGCGCCTCTGGCCTTAGCGTGTTCGTATTCTTCAAGCACCAACATACCCGCACCGTCGGACAACACAAAGCCATCTCGGTCTTTATCCCACGGACGACTTGCTGCTTGCGGATCATCATTACGGGTTGATAAAGCACGTGCAGCGGCAAAGCCGGCCAAGCCTAATGGCGTTGATGACATTTCAGCACCACCAGCCACCATTACATCGGCATCACCATAGGCAATAACGCGAGCAGCATGACCAATGTTGTGGGTACCTGTTGTACAGGCCGTGGTAATCGCGAAATTGGGCCCTTGAAAGCCATATTTAATCGACAGATTACCGGCCACCATATTGATAACAGTGCCCGGAACAAAAAACGGAGAAACACGACGTGGACCACGCTCAGTTAACAGTGTGTGGTTGGTTTCAATAAAGCCAACACCACCAATACCGGAACCAATAGCCACGCCAATACGACTGGGGTTGCTTACATTATCCTCTAAACCAGCATCTTGTACCGCTTGAATACCGGCAGCCATACCGTATTGAATAAATAGGTCCATCTTGCGCGCATCTTTTGGCGGCATATATGCGCCAATATCGAAATCCTTAATGGCACCACTAAAACGAGTGGAAAATGCACTGGCATCAAAATGCTCAAGAGCAGTAATACCGCTCTTGCCGTTTACGATATTATTCCAACTGGTTTTCACATCATTACCCAACGGGGTAACCAAACCTAAGCCAGTAACAACAACTCTACGTTTCGACACACTGCCTCCCTTTGATCCTTGTAGTCATTCAAGCAATGAAAAAGTTTACTACGAATCATGCATACATACAGCGGGCTAGCAAAAATAATTTAGCCCAGCAGTAACAACTAGCAACAACGGTTAGAAACAAAAAAGGCCACACTCTAGAGCGCGGCCTTTGTTTCTAATCTGCAAAACAGACTGTGAATTAACCCAGATTTTTATTGATGTAATCGATAGCCAACTGAACAGTGGTGATTAGTTCGGCTTCTTCATCAGGAATTTCAGTTTCAAACTCTTCTTCCAGCGCCATTACTAATTCAACGGTATCTAGTGAATCGGCACCCAAGTCTTCTACGAAAGAAGCTGAGGTTTGAACTTCTTCTTCTTTAACACCCAACTGCTCGGCGACAATTTTTTTCACGCGATCTTCAATGCTGCTCATGGTCTGTATCGACTCCTGTTTTTAAAAAGCTATGAATAGTTCTGACTAAAAATATTGCAGGATTCTATTTCCATAAAAACCCACCTGATTACTGTTCGATTGCGGCGGGAATTTTACTCGATTTTATCCAGCTTGTAACAGTGTTTTCTAAAATAACTTGAAATTATCAATAAAGCTATTAAATATCAACGACTTAACCCATGTACATTCCACCATTAACATGAATGGTTTCACCCGTAATATAAGCACCGCCATCGCCAGCAAGGAAGGCAACCACTGATGCGATCTCATCTGGCTGACCTAAACGCGATAAAGGGATCTGAGATAACATCAAATTCTTATGCTCTTCAGCCAGTTCTTTGGTCATATCGGTGTCTATAAAGCCCGGAGCAACCGAGTTTACAGTTATGTTGCGAGACCCAAGTTCTTTTGCCAGTGAGCGCGAAAAACCTTCAGCGCCTGCTTTGGTGGCGGCATAATTAGATTGGCCCATATTACCCATCGAGCCAACCACAGAGCTGATATTGATAATTCGACCCCAGCGCGCCTTAGTCATTCCTCTAGCGCAAGCTTTGGATAAACGATAAATAGAGCTGAGGTTAGTTGAGATAACATCGTCCCACTCATCTTCTTTCATCCGCATTAAAAGATTGTCTTTGGCAATACCGGCGTTATTTACCAACACCTGAGGTGCAGCATATTTTTCGCCAATGGCCTTTACTGCACTAGTAATGGAGTCAACATCAGACACGTTTAACGTCATACCCTCACCAGTAACACCAGATTCGGCCATATACGCTGAAATATTTGCGGCGCCGTTATCGGTGGTTGCTGTACCTATTACCGTAAAACCCATGGCACCAAGCTGCTTAGCAATTGCTTGACCAATACCGCGACTAGCGCCGGTAACCAACGCCACTTTTTCGCTAGGATTTATCATTATTCAATCTCCACATTTATTCAAAAATTATTATAGTTCAGCCAAGGCTTTTTCAAGGCCCGCCGGAGTATCAATATTAAAACCAGTTAATGAGCGATCTATACGCTTACTGAGACC
>JBNMPW010000027.1:0-24404 GCA_051277205.1 Oceanicoccus sp.
TTACACCGAACCACTGCTTCCAGAATCAAACGATCTAGTCATGTTCAGTGCTGTTTAGCTTCAGAGGGCGTGGGTTATCAACCGATGCAGCTAAACAGCACTGAGCATGGCGGCAACCCAGCGACACAACATCCAACCAAAACAAACTCTCAGCATCAAAAACAGCGCTCTAAAGTCGCAAGCTAAGTCACTGAACCCGTTATCGGTTGGAACCCCACGCCCTTTAACGGATCCAGCAACTCAGCTCGCTAGCTCAATGCACACCTAATCAATTCATGACTATCAGAATCAACAGATCCAGCCAGGCTCAGTTCTGTATAGCTTCAGAAGGCGTGGGTTATCAACCGATGCAGCTGAACAGTGCTGAGCATGGCGGCAACCCAGCGACACAACATCCAACCAAAACCAACTCTCAGCACTCAAAACAGCGTTCTGAATTCGCAAGCTAAGTCACTGGACCCGTTATCGGTTGGAACCCCACGCCCTTTAACGGATCCAGCAACTCAGCTCGCTAGATCGCATTACACCGAACCACGGCTTCCAGAATCAAACGATCTAGTCATGTTCAGTGCTGTTTAGCTTCAGAGGGCGTGGGGTATAAACCATATAAACAGTTATTGGTAGGCATAAAAAAACCGTCCAGTGGACGGCTTCTTTATAAACTATAGAGCAGCTTGAGGCGCTGGTAGTTATTCACTATCGGCAGTGGCTTGCCCCGCGTCGGTGAGTAGAGTTTGCAGCTCGCCTTTATCAAACATCTCGCAAACAATATCACAACCGCCGACTAGCTCGCCTTGGACCCATAATTGTGGAAACGTAGGCCAATTGGCATATGTCGGTAGATTGGCACGAATTTCAGGGTTCGATAGAATGTCAACAAACGCAAAACGCTCACCGCAGGACATTAACGACTGTACCGTGCGCGCCGAAAAACCGCACTGAGGCTGATTAGGTGAGCCCTTCATATACAAAATAATAGGGTTGCTCTCAACTTGCTCTTTAATTGTATCGATTATGTCCATCAGGTTTACCCTTATCTCTCGCTATTGCCGGCAAAACCCAGATAAAATTCCGCGCGGCAACGTATAAATTAATAACTGCAGCCAAACCGTATAATACAGGGCTTGATCAGTGCTGCAAAACTGAAGACTATTGTAGCGTGATATGAAAAAATTATCCCGACAATTTTACTAGGCTTTAGCCCTTATTAAAGCCTAAAAAGCAAAACCATTTTTTTAATAGTGATATAGGCATGCACGCCAGCATTGCCGATTTGGACTAGCCTTTTTAGGCACCAGAGCTGAACAATAATATTGCCAAACCCACACAGGGTCTATATGATTGGCCTTTCGATCAGGCAGCTATAGCTGCCTTTTTGCGTTTTTAGGGCTGGCTATTAGACCATCCCAAAGACCTTCGTTTTTCGGATATCAACATGACAACGCCAGCAATTATGAACACCTATGGCCGCCTGCCGGTGAGTTTTACTCACGGCAAAGGCGTCTATTTATATGACGCCGAAGGTAATCAATACCTCGACGCCATTAGCGGTATCGGTGTCAACGCGCTGGGCCACACTCATCCTGCAGTCAGTGAAGCGGTCAAGCGGCAAGCTGATCTGCTAATCCACACGTCAAACCTTTATGGTATTGAACGACAACAGCAATTAGCCGAAGCACTGTGCAAAGTATCGGGCATGGATAATGTGTTTTTTGGCAATTCTGGGGCCGAGGCCAATGAAGCAGCGATTAAAATAGCCCGCCTGCACGGCCATAATAATGGCATTGATCGGCCACAAATTGTGGTGATGGAACAAGCTTTTCATGGTCGCACGTTGGCGACATTAACCGCCTCCGGCAACCGCAAAGTTCAAGCGGGCTTTGAGCCGCTGGTAAATGGTTTTGTGCGCGCGCCTTTTGGTGATATCAAAGCACTCGAAAGCATTGCTGCCAATAACAGCAATGTGGTGGCGGTATTAATTGAGCCGCTACAAGGTGAGGCTGGAGTAAATGTGTTGCCCGAAGGTTATCTGGCCGCGGTGCGCGCGTTATGCGACAAAAATAATTGGCTGATGATGCTCGACGAAGTACAGACCGGCAACGGTAGAACCGGCCGCTACTTTGCATATCAGCATTTTGATTTTCTACCCGATGTCGTCACCACCGCCAAAGGCTTAGGTAATGGTCTGCCGATTGGTGCTTGCTTGGCGAAAGGGGTAGCAGCCCAAACCTTCGAGCCCGGCAATCACGGTTCAACGTATGGCGGTAACCCGCTGGTTTGTGCAGCCGCTTTGGCGGTTGTCGACACGATTAATTCGCAGGGATTGTGTGACAATGCCGCCGACATTGGCTGTTGGTTGTTAGAGCAATTAAGCACCGCACTAGCTGAACTGCCGCAGGTCAAACAAGTCCGCGGCCAAGGTTTAATGATCGGCATTGAATTAACGCAAGACTGTGGCGAATTGGTGAATCACGCCCGCGACCGCGGTGTATTGATTAATGTCGCCGGCGGCAATGTTGTGCGTTTATTGCCACCGCTAATTATCGATCAGCAGCAAGCAGCAGAAGTCTTAGCGGTTGTGGTTGACATCATCACCGCCTTTGACAACTAAACCCCTTAGCAATAGATAACTGTGTAGAGAGATCATGGCCGTAAGACATTTTTTAACATTGTTGGATTTCACCCCCGCTGAATTGAATGGCTTGATTAATCGCGCCATCGCACTAAAAGCGGAACTCGCCAATGGCGGCCACGGCGCACCCTTTGCGAATAAAGTACTGGGCATGGTGTTTGAGAAATCATCCACTCGTACCCGCGTATCATTTGAAGCCGGGATGGCACAATTTGGTGGCCATGCGATGTTTTTATCGCCTCGCGACACCCAGCTCGGACGTGGCGAACCCATCGAAGACAGTGCCAGAGTATTGTCCTCGATGGTCGACATTATTATGATCCGCACCTTCGGCCATGAAATTATTGAGCGCTTTGCTCAATTCTCCTCAGTGCCGGTGATTAACGCCCTAACCGACGACTATCACCCCTGCCAACTACTGGCAGATATGCAAACTTTTGTCGAACATCGCGGCAGTATTTCTGGCAAAATCGTGACATGGATCGGCGATGGCAACAATATGTGCCAGTCCTATATCAATGCCGCCCGCCAGTTTGATTTTGAATTGCGCATCTCCTGCCCTGAAGGTTTTGAACCCAACGCCCAATTGCTTGCAGCCAATAAAGACCGCGTCAGTATCGTGCGAAATCCTACTGAGGCGGCCCGCGACTCTCATCTATTAGTCACTGATGTATGGGCGTCGATGGGCCAAGAAGATCAACAAGCCGAACGCATGGCACAATTCACCGGCTACCAACTCAATGATGAGTTACTCGCAGTTGCCGCCAGCGATGCTTTATATATGCATTGTTTGCCAGCTCATCGCGGCGAAGAAATCAGCGCTAAGTTAATGGACAGTGCCGACACGGTTATCTGGAACGAAGCTGAAAATCGTATGCATGCCCAAAAAGCGCTGATGGAATTACTGCTAAACAGCTAGCCTTGACGATTAAATGGCAAGGCATATCCTCAGCCTGACCCCTAACGGAAATTATTAGCGTGCTGAAAGTTGACCACATCCGATGTCACTATGGTGACCGCCAAGCCGGAGACCCGCCGGTTATTGAGGATGTCAGCTTTCAGATGAATGAAAGTGAGCTGTGCTGTTTACTAGGCCCCAGCGGCTGCGGCAAAACTACAGTGCTGCGCTCCATCGCTGGTTTTCAATCACTGACTCAAGGTAACATCGAACTCAACGGTACAGTGTTAAGTAGCCGCAAGTTGCAACTAGCGCCCGAGCTACGCCAACTGGGTATGGTGTTTCAAGATTACGCACTGTTCCCCCACTTAACTGTTCGCGACAATATCCGCTTTGGCCTCAGCAAACGGCCACGCCAAGAACAACAGCGCAGAGTTGATGAGTTATTGTCGCTGATCCAACTCGACAGTATCGGCCTGCGTTATCCGCATCAGCTATCCGGCGGCCAGCAACAACGAGTGGCTCTGGCACGCGCATTGGCACCCAGCCCAAAACTGTTATTACTCGACGAGCCATTCTCCAATCTTGATGTCGAATTGCGCCGCCATCTCAGTGTCGAAGTCAGGGATATCCTCAAGCAATTTGGCACCAGCGCCATTTTGGTCACCCATGATCAAGATGAAGCTTTTGCCTTCGGCGATAAAATCGGCTTACTATATAAAGGTCGCTTGCAACAATGGGATACCCCCCTCAAGTTGTTTTACCAACCCGCCAACCCTTTTGTCGCCAGCTTTATTGGCCAGGGTAACTTGCTGGCTGGCAGCCTTAGTAATCACCAGCAAATTGAAACCGCCTTAGGCGTTATCGCCTATGACAACCCTCACAACTGGCCGACCGCAACAAAGGTTGAGGTTTTACTGCGACCCCGCGACCTGACGCTCTGTAATGACCATGATATTGCCCATGGTATTAGCACCATCATTAAGCAAAAAGTGTTTGCCGGTAGCTCGACCCTTTACACCCTCGAATCCGCCAGCGGAATCAACGTCGATATAGAGCTGCCGAGCCAGCTGGACTTTAGCGTCGGCGATAAGATATCAGTGCAGGTCGGCGTACAAAAAGTGATCGCTTTTCAACAGCCTTAGCTGCCCGCTAAACAACAAAACAAACAAGCTAGGATCAGCAAATAACCAAGTCGCATATCAAAAACTTTTCTTATAAATAAATAATTTCAGCCTGCTTTTCGATCCATTAACCCACCCTATTTTCATCCTCTATTCGCAGCCTGTACCTTTGCAGGTTAGTGGTTACAGACAGAGCTTTTTACCCACACTTTATCCACAGTTTGTCCCCTGCATATTAGCCTTGCAAATAGGGCGAAAGCGCATTATCTTGTATAGAGATTTCCACCAACCCCAACATGTAGGGGCAAAGTGAAGAAATAGAAAAGAATTATGGATGATTCACAAGGGTTACGACCCGCAAGATTTGATAAAAATCTGTGATGCAAAACATGTTAAAACTATAAGAAAGCTAATAGCAGGCGGCCCGAATGTACCATTCTGAGCAACCGAAGTTAGTGATCACTTAACATCACAACTTGAAGAATAAAGGGGATACGCTGAGAAATCCTACTAGTCCAATAAAGCAGAGCTTATAACCGCTAATCGAATGGCCTTTATAGTTTTGCTTTTAATGGCTGGGTCAACGTCATTAAGAGTGCTTATGTTTTAGCTAATATTAGCTAACTCCGCTAGAGCAACTCTCGATACACAGACAGGAACATCGGCATTATATCCTCCGTTACAAAACCTAAAATGCTGAGCTAACTGCTTGCACGCAGTACACGGAGAATCTATGCAAACCGAAGTCGATGACAAGTCCACTGCCATACCACCCGCCGCCAACGCGGCACCCTCTGCTACCACCCAAGCAGAATTACAAGCCACTGCACCTGGACAAATACGTGTTATCAAACGTAACGGCACTGTTGTCAGTTATAGCGACAGTAAAATCAGTGTCGCCATCACCAAAGCATTTTTAGCTGTAGAAGGCGGCACCGCTGCTGCTTCTTCACGGATTCATGAGACAGTCGACAAACTGGCACAACAAGTCAGTGCCATTTTTAAACGCCGTATGCCTTCTGGCGGCACTATCCATATTGAAGACATTCAAGATCAGGTTGAACTGGCGTTAATGCGCAGCGGCGAGCACAAAGTCGCCCGCGATTATGTCCTTTACCGCGAGCAGCGCCGTCAGCAGCGCGAAGAAAAGTCAGCATTAGAGCCCAGTAAGGCACACCCCAGTATTCGTGTTACTCAAGCCGATGGCAGCCAAACGCCATTAGACTTAGGCCGTATGGAAATCATCGTCCAAGAGGCGTGTGCTGACCTCAAAGATGTCAACGCCCAAACCATCATCGATGAAGCGCTAAAAAATCTGTATGACTGTGTCCCCGCTGAAGAGGTCAACACCTCACTGGTAATCACTGCCCGCACCTTGGTAGAAAAAGAGCCTAATTACAGTTTTGTCACTGCCCGCCTATTACTCGATATACTGCGTGCCGAAGCGCTCAACTTCCTAGGCTTAGCGACTAGCGCGACGCAATCGGATATGACCAACCTTTACGCTAAAGCCCTACCGGTTTATATCGACAAGGGTGTTGATCTAGAATTATTGTCGCCAGATCTGCAAGGCTATGATATGGAAAAACTGGGCAAAGCGCTGGACCCATCGCGCGATCTGCAGTTCAACTATTTAGGTCTGCAAACATTGTATGACCGCTACTTTATCCACAGCGATGAAGTGCGCATCGAATTACCACAAATTTTCTTTATGCGTGTGGCCATGGGCCTTGCCGCGCAAGAAGAAAATAAAGAAGACCGCGCTATCGAATTTTATCGTCTGCTAAGCTCCTTCGACTACATGAGCTCAACGCCCACACTGTTTAACGCCGGTACTTTGCGACCACAGCTTTCTTCATGCTACCTGACGACTGTGCCCGATGATCTGCATGGAATTTACGGCGCTATCCAAGACAACGCCATGTTGTCTAAGTGGGCTGGCGGCTTAGGTAATGACTGGACACCGGTTCGTGCACTGGGTGCTTACATCAAAGGCACTAACGGTAAATCGCAAGGTGTTGTGCCATTTCTGAAAGTTGTTAACGACACCGCTGTTGCGGTTAACCAGGGCGGCAAGCGCAAAGGCGCAGTCTGCTCTTACCTCGAAACTTGGCACATGGATATCGAGGAATTTGTTGAGTTGCGTAAAAACACCGGCGATGACCGTCGCCGCACCCATGACATGAACACCTCTAACTGGGTTCCTGACCTGTTTATGAAGCGTGTTTTTGACGACGGCCCATGGACTCTGTTTTCACCTAACGACGTGCCTGATTTGCATGATTTATACGGCAAGCCTTTTGAAGAGCGCTACCAGCAATACGAAGCGCAATGTGAAACCGGTGCAATGAGACTGTTTAAAACGGTTCGCGCCCAAGACCTATGGCGCAAAATGCTCGGTATGCTGTTTGAAACAGGCCATCCTTGGATAACTTTTAAAGATCCTTGTAACATTCGCTCACCACAGCAACATGTTGGCGTGGTGCACTCTTCTAACTTGTGTACCGAGATCACTCTCAACACCGATAAAGATGAAATTGCAGTCTGTAACTTGGGCTCGATTAACTTGGCTCAACATATCGAAGACGGCACATTAAATCTTAGCAAGCTAGAAGCAACGGTTAAAACTGCTGTGCGCATGCTCGATAACGTTATCGATATCAACTACTACGCCGTACCACAAGCTAAAACGTCAAACATGCGTCACCGCCCTGTTGGCCTCGGTCTAATGGGTTTCCAAGATGCTTTATACAAGCAAAAGCTGGCCTATGGTTCTGACGAAGCGGTGGCTTTTGCCGACCAATCAATGGAAGCGATTAGCTATTTTGCTATTCAGTCTTCTTCTGAACTAGCCGAAGAGCGCGGTGCTTACTCAACGTTTGAAGGCTCATTGTGGAGCAAAGGCATGCTGCCCATTGACTCGGTTAAAACCTTGGTTGAAGAGCGTGGTGCCGACTATATAGAAGTTGATCAATCACAAACACTCGACTGGGACACGCTGCGCGAACGGGTAAAAACCAAAGGTATGCGCAACTCTAACGTGATGGCTATTGCGCCGACAGCAACTATCGCCAACATCACCGGCGTAGCGCAATCAATTGAACCTACTTATCAAAACCTGTACGTTAAATCCAATCTCTCCGGTGAGTTCACCGTCGTTAACCCGCACTTGGTTAACGACCTGAAAGAACGCGGCTTATGGGATAACGTGATGGTTAATGATCTGAAATACTATGAAGGCAGTGTGCAGAAAATTGACCGCATCCCAACAGAACTGAAAGCCATGTATTCAACGGCGTTTGAAGTTGACCCACGCTGGATTGTCGATGCCGCTAGTCGTCGTCAAAAATGGATCGACCAAGCTCAATCACTCAACCTTTATATAGCGGGTGCCTCCGGTAAAAAACTAGATATCACTTATCGTATGGCTTGGTTCCGCGGCTTAAAGACCACTTATTATTTACGTGCTTTAGCCGCAACCGGTACCGAGAAATCGACTATTGATACCGGTTCACTGAACGCCGTCTCGGCTTCCGCCGCGAGTAGCGCAGCAGCTGCTCCAGCGGAGGCGGGACCGGCACCAGTACCAAACGCCTGCTCAATAGACGAGCCCGATTGCGAGGCATGTCAGTAAACTTTATTCAGTCCCGCTAAAACGGGGCTGAATACGCTAAAGCAACCCCCGGATTAAATAGACTAAAACAAATAGACCACATTAAATAGCTAACAAGAACACTACATAAAACGGCACAGTCTCTTATAGGCAGTGCCGCGTAGTTAGAGGAAAGAATAGATGCTGAATTGGGATGACTACCACCTAGAAGAAGGCGCCAGCCTCGCCATACCACCACTGACAGAACCACCGGCTATAACTCAAGAAGTAGTAGATGTCGAAGCCGCGAATGCACCGACAGCTATACAAGTTCAGGAACAACCCATTGCAACCGTTGCTGCCAGCCCCGCGGCTGAAGAGCCTGCGGTTATACAGACACCTACGGTCGAAAGCGCCAAAGCCGCTATTGCCGCATTGGATGTTGCCGCCGGTCTTGCCGATCTGGATATGGGCGCTGCTCGTTTAACCGTTGAAGATAAAGCGATGATCAACTGTCGCGCCGACCTCAATCAACTCGTGCCGTTTAAGTACGACTGGGCATGGCAGAAATACCTTGATGGTTGCGCCAACCACTGGATGCCACAAGAAGTTAACATGACCGCCGATGTGGCCATGTGGAAAGACCCGAACGGTTTGACCGACGACGAGCGTCGCATCGTGATGCGTTCGCTGGGTTACTTCTCTACCGCCGACTCACTGGTTGCCAACAATTTGATTTTGGCCATTTATCGCCACATCACCAACCCAGAATGTCGTCAGTATTTGTTACGCCAAGCTTTTGAAGAAGCGATCCACACTCACGCCTATCAGTATTGCGTAGAGTCGTTGGCCATGGACGAAGGCGAAGTTTTCAATATGTACCGCGAACTGCCTTCAATCGCCAAAAAAGCCGCTTGGAGCTTGCAACATACTCACACATTATCCGATCCAAACTTCAAAACCGGTACCTACGAGTCCGATCAAGAATTGCTGCGCAATCTGATTGGCTTCTACGCTGTTACCGAAGGCATCTTCTTTTACTGTGGCTTTACCCAAATCCTGTCGATGGGTCGTCGCAATAAAATGACCGGTATTGCTGAACAGTTCCAATACATTCTGCGTGATGAGTCCATGCACCTTAACTTTGGTATTGACGTCATCAACCAAATCAAACTAGAAAACCCGCATCTGTGGACGGATCAATTCCAAAACGAAATCATCCAAATGATTTTGGAAGGCACCCAGCTTGAAATAGAATATGCCCGCGATTCAATGCCACGTGGTGTACTCGGTATGAACGCGGCGATGATGGAAGAGTATTTGCAGTTTATTGCCAACCGTCGTTTGATCCAACTCGGTCTGCCCGAGCAATACAAAGGCGCGCAAAACCCGTTCCCTTGGATGAGCGAAATTATGGATCTGCGCAAAGAGAAAAACTTTTTTGAAACTCGTGTTATCGAATACCAAACTGGTGGTGCACTGACTTGGGATTAATAGTCCTCGCCTAGAAAGCAGCTAGAAAGCAGAACAAGGACGTTAAAGATCAGAATGATTTTTGTAGCACATTTATCGGTTGATTATAGAAGTGTGGAACTTAACGGCAATGGGGCACACCCCAAATAGACGCAACAGGTAAAAGGCCATGAGCGATAATAAAAAAGCAGATGTTGATTCAGAAATCATTCTGATGACTCTTGACCAGCTTGGTCAAACAATCGACATTATGACCAATGTAGTCGGAAGATTGCGCGGCTATATAACAGAGCCTATTAGCAATGAGAATAGAACAAACTTAGAGCGATGCGACGAGCAAGTATTAGTACGCAAGGAGTCAGAAACTTTACACTGATTCTTCCGCAACAGCATGAGTCGATGGCTAGCTAAAAAGTAAGAACTCCTCGATAAAGGGGCTATCCTCTTCACTGCTCACACAGCCTTACATTTAATGACTAAAACAGCAGCTAGGCTATTGGCACATGGGGAAATTTTCGGGTGATTTTAAAGCGCTTTTCGGCGTATCCCCACTGGTACTTCTTAAAGATAATATGATCGAAGACAAGTGAGTAACGTCATCACCACTTATTCAGACAATTCCAACAACATGCAATCGTCTTGTGCAGGCATAAACACAATGACGCTGATGAAGCCTCAGCCAAGTACGATGGCATGCCCAAAAGTGCAATCAGTACGGGGCTAGTGGACTACGTGCTACCACCGAACGAAATGCCAGAACAGATAATGAAATATATCAACCACGACATTAAAATAGGCGAAGAGCCTGTTGTTTTAGATGAGAGTAAAATACCGAATTCTTTGCAGAAGATTTTTATCATTCTGCGCGCGGAAACCGAAAATGACTTTTCACTGTATAAGAAGAATACCATCTGCCGACGTATTGAACGGCGTATGGACGTCCTTCACATCGATAATATAGAGGACTACACGCGTTATCTTCGGGACAGCAAACGTGAAGTTGGCATTTTATTCAAGGAGTTGTTGATAGGCGTCACCAACTTTTTCAGAAATAGCGCCGCATTTGAGGCTCTTCAGAACACAGCCCTCCATGAACTGCTAAAGGATAAGCCCGACGACTACACTATTCGAGTGTGAATTGCGGGTTGCAGCAGCGGCGAAGAGGCTTATTCTCTAGCCATCGTCCTGCAAGAATATATGTCGCAAAATAATCGCCATTTCAATGTGCAGACCTTTGCCACTGATTTAGACGAAGAAGCGATCAACATAGCTCGTGCCGGTCTCTATCCTGATAGTATTTTGGCCAATGTATCCCCTGAGCGCATTAATAACTATTTTAGAATAGATGATAGCGGTCAGTATCGTGTCAATAAATCGATCCGTGAAATGCTGGTATTTGCTCCCCAAAATATCATCAAAGACCCACCTTTCACCAAGCTCGACATTCTGTCCTGTCGTAATGTATTAATCTATCTGGGTTCCGAATTACAGAGAAAACTGTTCCCGACCTTTCATTACAGCCTGAAGCCTGATGGACTTCTTTTCCTCGGCTCCTCAGAGTCCATCGGTACGGATGTAGATCTGTTTTTACCACTGGACAAAAAATGGAGAATCTATCGCCGCCAACATTCAAACAGCCTTGCGCGAACCTCCCCTTCTTTTTCAGTCACGACTAACTCGCTCGAGCATGCAGAGCCTGCTAAACCCGAAGGTCTTTAAAAGTCAGAAGAAAAAAGTGCCTTGCAACTGGTAGAAACCATCCTCAAGCAAAGTAACGCATCACCCTGCGCAATTATCGACGGCGCCAGTAATGTCATCTACATTCATGGTCGCACCGGCCAATTTCTAGAGCCGGCCCCAGGCAAGATCAGCGTCAACATTCTAGACATGGCACGGGACGGCCTAAAATCAGCGCTTTCGTCGGCAATTCGTAAAGTTGCCATCCATAAGCAGGAGGTGATCATTAGAGACCTGCAAATTGAAAGCAATGAAGGTCAGCTGTTGCTGGATCTGTCGCTCAAGCCGGTACCCATGGATTCTTATATGCATGGGCTGATAATGGTGGTCTTTGACGAGAAAAAAGAGAGTACTAATACAGACAAAAAGAGCCCAACTAAAAAGACACTGGCTGGATCGGGTAAGCCCTACGATGAACTCGAGCGCGAACTGCATTACACCAAAGAAAACCTGCAAATAACCATCGAGGAGCTGGAGACGTCCAACGAAGAGCTGAAATCGACCAACGAAGAACTGCAGAGCACCAACGAAGAAATGGAAACCTCAAAGGAGGAGTTGCAATCGCTCAATGAGGAGTCTGTAACCGTAAATTCGGAGCTTCAATGCCGTATAGATGAACTCTCCACTATCAACGACGATATGAAGAACTTGCTCGATAGTACCAACATTGCCACTTTGTTTCTGGACATTGACTTAGGCGTTCGTCGGTTTACACCGAAGCTGAGCGATATTATTCCCCTATAGAATACGGATACGGGGCGTCCCATCAAGCATTTTGCAACCAGCCTGATTAACACCGATCTAGCCGAGTACGGAGAAAAAGTCCTTCAAGATTTAGCGGTTATAGAAACCGAGGTGTTGAGCGACGATGGCACCCTATACTCCATGGTGGTGCGACCCTACAGGACCATCAGCAACTTGATCGATGGCGTGGTGATCACATTTTTTAATATAACACTGATCAAACAGGCCGAGCATCTCAAATATTTGGCGAGCATTGTCCTGACCTCAAACGATGCTATTTCTGTACAAGATTTCAATGGTCAGATTACTGCATGGAATCAAGGTGCTGTAAGAATGTGTGGCTACACTGAAGCGCAAGCTCTGAAGATGAACATTAGAGACTTTGTCCCCGAGCATAAGAAAGAAGAAGCCTTGAATTTTATAGCGTTATCGACAACAGAAAAAATAG
The DNA here is from genome assembly GCA_051277205.1 of Oceanicoccus sp. Taxonomy (GTDB): domain Bacteria; phylum Pseudomonadota; class Gammaproteobacteria; order Pseudomonadales; family Dasaniaceae; genus Oceanicoccus. Next base: position 12,649 of record JBNMPW010000027.1, read on the forward strand.
ATTCCTTTCAAACCCAGTGCATCACCAACACAGGTAAAATATTGGATGTCTGGATGAAGGTGTCGATACTGACTGATAGCACGGGCAAAGCCGTAGCTGTGTCGACCAGCGAGCGTGACATTTCAGAGTTGGAGCGTATACGAAAACGTGATGGGGAAAATAGCTAGCATGAGCATGAGAAACCGGTCATCATTGAAGTTGCACCTAATCATAACTCTATACCACAGAGAAAGCATAAAGTAAGACACTCTCCTTTGTAAAATATTTAAAGGGCGAAAAACATTACTGATAAAATGAGTCTCGCGAGCAACATGGAGTCACTTCGTATACGCGCGGAGCGCAGACTGACAACTGCTGGTAAGCAGGAAATATCAGCGATGTCAGCAATTCAAATTGCTGAACTGGTGCATGAATTAGAAACACATCAGATTGAACTGGAATTACAAAATGAGGAGTTGGTCAGAGCACAACTTGAACTTTCTGAACTGCGCGACCAGTATGCTGATCTCTACGACTCTGCACCTATCGGTTATGTCACGACTAACCACACAGGTATCATTACCCAGGTTAATCTGACCTTCGCGGAGATGCTCGATGTACCTAGACCTCTTATTCTCAATCAGTCACTGTCGGCGTTTATCGTGGATCAAGATATTTACTATAAATATAAAAAAGTTATTTTTGATACAAAAGAACGATGTCGTTGTAAGCTGCGTTTGCGCAAACAGGATAATAGTTATTTCTGGGTTAGCGTAGATAGCATCCGGCTAGAAAGCCCAGATCAAGGTCAATACCTGATTCTGTCGATACTGAATGATATCAGTGCCCGCCAAGAAACTGAGGCCGGCCTGGAAAAGACCAGAAAATAACTTTAGGGAATTTTGCTATCAGCAGATGAATAGACAACAATGCTAAAACGTGAATGTCTTTTTTTTGTAGACTCATCCGTTTTATTCGAAACCTGATAACCCGCTGCCTCTAGTTCAGTCTACCGCTTATTCATAAAAAAAGCGGTAGACCCATGCCAAGTAAAAGAATGACACATTCATTTGCTTGTGCGGTAACAGCGACCCACGATGCCATCAATATCATCAGCTTTTTTATCATGTGATAGAGGACTCAATATCCATGGCCATCGTTTTTGCCAAACTAAAATCCGTTTTACCGGAGCCCAGCTTTGGTACATCGTCAACGGGTACAATACGCGATGGAATCATTAGAGCGTTGCAGCCTGCATCACGCATTGCTTTTTTCACCCCGTCGCTATCAATGCTACCTACGATCAATATCAGAATTTTCTCACCTTTTCTTTCATCAGCAATACTTACCGCCACCAACTCGACATCTTTTTGGTCTAATGCCTCACGAACATTCTGCTCGATCAAAGACAAACTAATCATCTCACCACCAATTTTTGCAAAGCGTGAGTAACGGTCAATAATAGTCAAAAATCCATCTTTATCAATTCGGCCTTTGTCTCCGGTGACATACCAACGGGTACCGCCTATCAACCTAATCACCTCAGATGTTTTTTCTGGGTTATTCAAATAGCCCTGCATAACTTGGGCGCCACCAATAAGAATCATGCCATCCTCGTCGCTGCCAAGTTCTAACCAACTATCGGGGTCAACGATTTTAAAACTCGTACCCGGAAGCGGCATGCCAACTGTTGAAACCTTTGACCCTTTTTGAACTTTCCAAGAATGGGTATCTAAACAATCAGGCAAATTTACACTTGCCACAGGAGTCGTTTCTGTTGCGCCATAGCCTTCATAAATATTTTTATTAAATTTTGACTGGAAAGCATCTCTCGCCTCCTCATTTAACCTTTCAGCACCGGCCACTACAATACGTAAACTATCCAACATGAGGGGGTGGACCTTGTTATTGCGAGCAAACAAACGCAAAAATGTAGAGGTGGCACAAATAACCGTGGCGCGGTATTTACACACCATTTTAGACACCCCCAACACATCAGTAGCATCCGGGTGACAAATCATCGGCAAGCCCTCAATCAATGGCATAAACTGCGTCACCGTTAAGCCAAACGCATGAAATAAGGGCAATGAAGCCATCACTACATCGTCCTCACGCGTATCCAGTACATCGGCCGTCTGCTTAAGATTAGCCATAATATTTTTGTGACTGAGCATGACACCTTTAGGTGCGCCTTCACTGCCACTGGAAAATAAAATCACCGCTGTTTTTTCTGGGTTAACGCGACAGCTTAACCAGATTTTCAAAATGGCAGAGGGTAAAACGGTTATTGCTGCCATAGTTAAAGCAAGCTCAATTTTTCCGATACCCATGTTCATTTCTTCCACGTCGACAACCTCGGTAGCCGATAAAACTTTCTCGATATTTAGGCCTCTGTCCTCAAGCTTTTTCAAAAAACGTATAGAGGTGATAACTGTCTTTATATCCGCCTGCTCTATAGACGACATCAGGGCTTCTTCGCTGGCGGTAAAGTTCAAGTTCACGACCACTTTACCGGACATTAAAATTGCCATATTGGACAACACGCCGCCTGCAGATGTTGGCAGCAACACCCCTACGTTTTTATCCGGATAACGTTTTTTAATTTTTCTTGATAGACAGGATGCACCGGTCAACGCTTCTCTACCACTAAGCACAGTACCCAGAGAATCGGCGATTGCTAGGTTGCTCTGATCTCGCTTAACAGCATCTATCCAAGCATTGGGTAATGATGGTAGTTGACTGACATGCTCATCCCAAGCACTGATTGAAAGATCAAACACTCGACGCTTTAATACATCGGCTTTTGTTGTTTTTGGCAGCGGGTCGCCAAAGGAGACAATAATGTCACGATATAGTTTGCTTGCGCCCTCAGGCTTTATACGTTTGGCTGAACGGGAAAACTGACTACCCCAAAGACCTCGCAGATAAAAAGGGACTATCTGAATATCCTCATTAACCATCTCACAGGCGCGTTCGTAGCCATGCTTAAATTCTCCTAAATGACCATTACGTGAAATAGCCCCTTCCGGAAATAAACAAACTATCTCGCCTTTATTCAATAGCTCAGCAACCGAATCCAAAGATTCTCTACTGGCTGGGCCTGATTCGATGGGGATACTACCAAACAATTTAAAGAACCAACTCAGGTACCAGCGCTTGTAGATGCTCTTTAGCATGACAAAACGAACCGGGCGCGGAGAGGCAATCTGCACAATGGCCCAATCAATCCAGCTGATATGGTTACCCAGTAACAACACACCACCTTGGCCGGGTAAATTTTTCAAGCCCTGAACATTAATCCGGTAGCGCTGCTTGAGGAGCGCGCCGACGAACAGCCGCAATAAACTCTGCGGTAATTTATAGACCGTGTAACCACAACCAACCACGGCGACTAGAGCAGTCAGAATTAGTAAGCTTTTACTGCTAAAACCGGCCATGGCAAAAGTAACTGTCAGCAGTAAAAAACCAGCCATACTGATATTTTGAATCAAATTATTGCCGGCGATAACACGGCCTAACTGCTCGCTTTTAGCATTAAACTGGATCAATGCATTCAGTGGCACTATAAACAAACCACCCATCACACCAACACTCATAAAAATAATGCACGCAAACCAAGGGTTAGTAACGCTAGGCAGTATCAGCAAGCTCACTGCAATCCCCACAGCGCCAATGGGCACCAACCCCGTCTCGATGTAATTACGTGACCAACGGGCCGCCAGAAACGCTCCTAAGCCCAATCCTAGACCGGTTCCAGCCAGTATCCCTTGAATAACCATGGTGTTTTCAATGGCCATGGTTTCTTTTGCAAAACTGGGGAATGCCGCCAGCATGACTTGCCCGACTGACCAAAAGACAGCCAAACCTATAATTGAAAGCCTGATGGTGCTGTTACTAACTACCGGTTTTAAATTTTTAACAACCGCCCTACCGGTGATGTAGTCCTTCATCACAAATTTTTCATCACTGCCAGCGTCTAGCTCAGGCAGCTTGTAAGCAAAAAACAGCTCCAACAAACTGTTAGCGACCAAGAGCCAACCAATAGGCGCTACTGCGCGTAGAACATCACTTTTGTCGGGCGAATCGACAGGAAACATGGATTCAAAAAACAGCGAGAACACGAAGGTACTTATCAGCAGGGCACCGATGGTAATGACTTGAACTAAGCCATTGGATTCAGCAAGATGCTCTTTACCAAACATCAGCTTGATGTATCCGTATTTTGCTGGTGAATAAAGCGCAGATTGAATGGCTAATAAAAAAGTCATCGCAAAAGCACACCAAAAGAAACCGCCGTAATAGCAGACGGTGATGCCCAAGGTAAGTACTACCGCCGCCGCCGCCGCACCCTTAATAACCTTATTTTTGGGGTAGCGATCGCCGATAAATCCAGCGGGGCTAAACATCAATATAAACGGTAGCAGGATCAAGCCATTCACAATGGCGGTCAGAATAATTTGAGTATTGCCGTCGTAGACTTTGAACAGCGTATTCTGAATAGTGATCTTATGGCCAAGGTCTACGAAGGTGTTCAGAAATATCACCAGTAGATAGGGTATGGCGCCTGTTATTTTATGCAGTTTTTCCATGTCGACAATTCTCTCTTATGCGCTGTTAGTGCTCGCATACTGACACAAGAAGCACATTGCGCCACTTAAATTCACAATGTAGTCTTTACATCCACCATAGGTATTATTTTTTAATACTTTTTATTTGGAGGGTATATGACCCAATCTAGCACATTAGTTAAAACCTTGAAGGCACAACTCAAAGCGGGCAGCAAAACCTATGCGGATGTTGCCAACCATTTACAGCTTAGTGAAGCTTCGGTAAAACGACTATTCGCTGATGAAAGCTTCACCATCCAGCGGCTAGAATCTATTTGTCACTTTATAGATTTAGAATTATCTGATCTTGTTAACGTTATGGTCGTGGATGAACAGACCATAAGCCAGCTGAGCAAAGAGCAAGAACAGAGTATCGCCTCAGATATCGTACTATTACTAGTGACTGTCTGTGTTATTAACGGTTATAGCTACCAGGCTTTACTGGATAACTATAAGTTTGACCCATCCACCCTCATTCAAAAACTAGCCATGCTGGATAAGCTAAAAATTATTGAGCTATTACCGAGTAATCGAATCAAGCTGCTTATTGCCGCAAACTTTAGCTGGATTACTAACGGCCCTATTCAACGATTTTTTCAAGAGAAAATTCAACAGGATTTTTTCAATACGCATTTTGACCAAGACTCGGAGCAACTGATTGTTCTAAACGGCCTGCTGTCAGACGCCAGCAATGCGGAATTTCAGAAGCGAATGCGTAAGCTAGCGAAAGAATTTAGCAGTATCTGCGAGGCAGATAAATCCATATCGTTAGAACAAAGAGCGGGCAACACCTTAGTATTAGCACTGAGGAGCTGGCGGTTCAGCCTCTACGAAGACTATTACAAAGGGAGCAGCAACTAAGCAAAGCAAACAACCCCGATCTAGCTTTAGGGTTTGATGACGCTAACACCGGCAGACGCTAAATAACAGTAAACGAAGAGATACCTGCCATGAAAACCAACGGCAGCTTAGTAAATCAGTTAAGTAGTATCCACTATAGCTATAGGTATATGAGCGAATTACCCATCAGTGAAAACAGGTATAAGGTTAATTACATTGCATGGTTACCGTAGAAGGGGTATTTATAATGCTAGTACTGTCAAGACGATTAGGCGAAACATTAATTATTGGCGATGACGTTAAAGTCACCGTTTTGGGCATCAGTGGTAACCAAGTACGTTTAGGTATCGCCGCCCCTAAAGAAGTCAGTGTTCATCGCGAAGAAGTTTATAATCGTATTAAAGATGAACAAGGGAACACCGTACCCGCAGGACAAACTGCCTAACTGGCTATAGCCCGCTTGCTGTGTATTTATCATTTAAAAGGCCCGTCAATTGACGGGCCTTTTGGGTTGTAGAATGAACTTAAGCGTCGGCTAGGTTAGCGGTAAACTGAAGTAAAAAATACTGCCGCCTTTAGGGTTGGGACGATAAGCAATATCACCACCCGCCGCATGGATCATTGATTGGCAAATGGATAAGCCAACACCCATGCCACCTACCTTGGTGGTATAAAAAGGGGTGAAGAGCTGGGCCTGCGCCGCATCATCAATCCCCACACCCTGATCAATAACCTCAACCATCACCGCCGATGACTGCAATGAGCTGCGGACCAAAACGCCATAATTATTGCGACCACTGTCATTCATGGCCTCCATCGCATTGCGAATCAGGTTAAGTGCCACCTGCTGGATTTGCGGTATATCCATCGCCACTGATGGCATCGCTGAGGTTGGCTCAAAATGAATACCGACATCATTAACCCGCGAGTCTACTTCCGCCAGATCAATAACATCCCGCAGCATGTTATTGATATTAACCTCACTGAGCCCTGCATCAGGTTTTTTCACAAAGCCCCGAATCTGCTCAACCACCTGTGCAGCGCGCTCAGATTGAGTACTGAGTTTATCCAATAATTCGGCCAGCTTAACGCGATCAATTTGTTCAATCTCCGGCCCCAATAAGCGCTTGGCAACCCGCGAATAATTGCTAATCGCTGTCAGCGGTTGATTCACTTCATGGGCTATCCCCGCTGCCATTGCACCGGTAGTGCTCAAACGCTCCATATGGGCGATGTTTTGGCGCTGTGACTCCATCTCTTCACGGGCTAGCCTTAGCGCCTCTTCACTCTCCACCCACTCGCTGATATCGCGCAACACGACTACCGCGCCACCTTCGGGTCTCGGCGTTGAAACAATCGACACCGGCATTAGGCGCTGATCTCGGCAACGAATTAGCTCCATAACACTCTGCGCCGACTGACCCATATGATAGCTGTGATAAGGCAAGGTATGATGCTCCGGAACATGCGCGCCCTCAACAACATCAAAAAGATTCAAGCTGCTGAGCTGTTTACCCGAACAGTCCCCCGCCGACCATCCACAAATGACTGTTGCGGCCAAGTTCATGGTAGTAATTCTACCGTCTTGATCAAGCCCTATAATACCCTCACTGACCGTATTCAAGATCTGGTGATTTTCAGATTCTAACGCTATATTGCGCCTTGCCAACTGCTGCTCCAGGCGATGAATCTTAATATGGTTACCCACTCGGGCAACTACTTCATCGGCCTGAAAGGGTTTTGAAATATAGTCCACACCGCCCACTGCAAAACCGCGCACCTTGGCACTGCTATCCTCCAAGGCGGATAAAAAGATAACTGCAATCGCCTCGGTTTCAGGGTTGGACTTGAGTGCTTCACAGACTTCATAACCGTCCATGTCAGGCATCAGAATATCCAATAAGATCAATGATGGCTGCTTCGCTTGCGCGATTTGAATCGCATCTTCACCGCTCTCGGCCAACAGTAATTTATAACCACTGTTCTGTAAGGTTTTACCCAAAATTTGCAAATTAATCGGGTTGTCATCGACCAACAGCACCTGCTCAAGGCTGGACTCCGATTGCGATATTTCGACTTTATTCATAATAGTGATAGCTACCATAAGCCTTACTCGAAGTGATTTAAGCGATTGTAGCAGCCGCGAGCAAAACTGTGAGTAAAAGTCTCCCAGTTTAGATTTTCATGCCAATAACTCATCAATAGCTTAAACAAAAAAGAATATGCTTTACTGCAATGCAGAAATGCCATATATATTCGTCAACGATTATACCAATAGAGGTGCTGCTGATGGGAAGTGCTGCCCGTGTCTATATTGTCGAAGACGATGACGCCGTTAGGGATTCTCTAAAAATGATGCTTGAGTCGATCGGCAGAGATGTCACCTCTTTTGCCAGTGCCGACCAATTTCTAGTGGCCTACAATCAAGAAATGGCTGGCTGCATCGTATTAGATATTCGCATGCCCGGTACCAACGGTATGGAACTTCAGCGCAAACTCAATGATACTAACTCCATCCTACCGATTATTTTTGTGACCGGCCACGGTGATGTCCCTATGGCCGTAGAAGCAATGCAGCAAGGGGCTATCGACTTTGTACAAAAGCCCTATCGCGAACAAGAGCTACTGGACAAAATCAGCCAGGCAATGAAACTCGATGAAGAAAATCGCAGCAGCTTGCAGCGGCGGCAACAGATCCTAGACAGCATGGCTGAGCTCACCCCCAGAGAAAAGGATGTGCTATTACTGATGGTGGATGGCAAAGCCAACAAAGTGATCGCTATTGAACTTGATATCAGCCAGCGTACGGTAGAGATTCACCGCGCCCGAGTGATGGAAAAACTGAGTGCCAATTCTCTAGCACACCTAGTGCGTATGTATATGGTAGTAGAACCCGAACGGCCCAACAATCATTAAAAAAAGTCCCTTTAGATCATGCCTGAACTGCTCAGTTTAAAAGTCGACTGTCCCTATTGCGGAGAACGTTTTGAAGCGCTGGTGGATAGTAGCGAAGCGGGAAACGAGTACACTGAAGACTGCTATGTCTGTTGTCGGCCCATTATTTTTCATTGTGAAGCCGGCGCTGATGACGGTATCCAACTACACACTCGCAGTGAAGACGACAGTTTTTAACGCCTTGATAACAAGCCATCCAATGCTGTAATCACACGTAACAACGACAACGCCTGCTGATTGCCAATACCAAAATACTGCTCCGCCATCGGCGCAATTTGACAATCGATGGATAGTGGCTCCTGTCGCTCAATAAGCGGATGCAAACGGGCAATGAAAACAAACTGCAACCACTGAGGGAACGTTAGGGTATCGATGGAGAACGGCGATTTACTGGCCAAGGACGCTGCTGAAGGCGGCTCAAGCTGCCATAAATGCAGCTGTCGCAACTCGTCCTCGATCGCCCTTAGTCCCGCGTTTATTTCTGCTGTAGCGTTTTCAGCCACTGGCTTTAGGCGACACAGCGTTTAAACGGCGGTAGCGAGTCGAGCATCGCTTTGCCATAACGCTTGCTGACAATGCGCCGGTCTAACAAGGTCACTCTACCGCGATCGGTTTCGGTGCGCAGTAAACGGCCACTGGCCTGAACCAGCTTAAGCGTTGCATCCGGCACCGTGATATCCATAAATGGGTTGCCGCCGCGACTGGCGATCCACTCCGCCAGCGCCGACTCAATTGGCTGGTCGGGCACCGCAAAAGGAATTTTGGCGATCACTACATGGCTGCAATAAACACCGGGTAAATCGACACCTTCGGCAAAGCTAGCCAAACCAAAAATGACACTGCCGCCAACGTCATCCACTGCCTGTCTATGCTGGCGCAAGATCTCATGCTTGGAATAATTGCCCTGCATAATAATCCGCTGCTGCCAGGCTGGATCAATACCATCGTAAACCTGCTCCATTTGTCGGCGCGAGGCAAACAACACCAAACTACCCTCTTTGCTATTGAGCAGCTCGGGCAGCAATTTGATCAAGGCTTCGGTATGGGCCTGCGCGTCGGAAGGGTCACAATCCATCGCTGGCACGACCAGCTCACCCGCTTCGAGGAAATTAAAAGGACTGGGCACCACTGCATAGTTAGTCTGCTCAGGTGTTCCTGCACGCATTGCAAAGCGATCAAAACCACCTAAGGCGGTTAAGGTTGCCGAGGTTACCACGGCCGCTGCGCAGCGATTCCATAAATAATGCTCTAAAGTACTAGCCGCTAAAATGGGACTGCTAGAAACCTCGAAATCAAGATTACCGCCGGCACCTTCGACGACCGAAATCCATCGTCCTCGCGGTGGATCTTCCACTACATTCGCGGCGCTATAATCTTTCCACAGTGCATAATTACCTTCTGCTCGGCCGCGTAACATTGATAATGCGGGCAACCAAGATTCGGCGTCTTGACGCGGAATACTGTGGTCCGCATCTTCCAGCGACTCTTCAAATAAATCACAACACAAATCCAAATTGTGGTGCATGCCGCGAAACTGTTCGCTCAACTCTACTGCTTGTATGCGCAAAGGCTCACTGACCAAGCCCTGCTCAAAACGGTGACTAGGAATCGAGCCTCGACTATCGGGCTCAGTAGTCACTAACGACTCCAGACTATTGGCCAACATCCCCATCTGGTGTTTTAAGCGCTCCATCATTGGCGGCAGTGCTTGCAGGTAACGATCAATACCGGCCCGATCACCTAATTGTGCGGCCGCTTTGGCAAGTACTTTCTGCCCTTGATCAAGCCAGCGCTCGGTGCTATGCACTCGACTAAATTGAGCGAAGTGATTAATGGCCTTATCTGGCAAGTGATGGCCTTCATCGAAAATATAAATACAGTCTTCTGGGTCGGGTAAAATCGCACCACCACCCAACGCTAAATCTGCCAACACCAAATCATGGTTAGTGACGATGACATCGACATTGGTGAGCTGGTCGCGACCTTTATAAAAATAACACTGGGAGATATTGGCACAACGGCGACCGGTACATTGAGCATGATCGGTGGTCACACGCGACCAGACCTGCGTATCTAGTTCTTCCGTCCAGCTATCGCGGTCGCCATCCCAGTCGCCGGCACCTAGGGCGCTGATCATATCCTGATAAACCGTCAACGCCTGGGTGTCGACCTGAGTCTGCAGCTCGTCAGGATAAAGACCCACTGCTTCGTTATTGACGTCGCTGTCTTGCAGCAAACTGTCGAGTTTATTAAGACACAAATAACGACCCCGGCCTTTGGCCAAGGCAAAGCTGAAGGACAAGCCGCTGTGATGCAAAATATCGGGCAGGTCTTTGTAGATAATCTGTTCTTGTAAGGCCACTGTGGCGGTAGAGATGACGAGGGTTTTATCCAAGGCCTTGGCGATGGGCACGGCGGCAACGGTGTAGGCGATGGTTTTACCGGTGCCAGTACCCGCTTCCACTACGCAGACTTGCGCCTTGGGTTCGCTGCGACTGGCCGCCAAGGTTTTTGCCACTTCGGCAATCATTAAACGCTGACCATAGCGGGCTTTTAAGCCCTTGCTATCGAGCAAATGACTATAGGCAGTTTGAATAGTTTTTTTGAGATCGTCGGTTAACATGAGCGCTATCGATAGGCCTTAAAGCACGCCAGTCTAGCATAGCGCGCTGCTTAGCAGCATGAAAACACTACAACTGTTTTTGACTGACGGTATTAGCGTAAATGCCCAGCGCAAAATCGCGGTGTTCGGCCGGTAAGGCCTCAATACGCTGACGAAAGGCCTGCTCTTGGGATTGCATAGCGGCTGCCAAGAACGGTTTTTTCTCGGCAGAAAAAGTACCATCCGGGTATTCATTATGCAGCATTTTATAAGCAAAGAAATTGCTGGGATGTAGCACGTAATTGTCGATAACCTGCTTATCTATCGCCGTGGCAACTTCAACGGCGTTGGCAAATTCACCTTTTACTGGCGTGCCAAAAGCAACATGAACATTACCTTTATTACCGGCAATACCCTTAGCAATTGACGCCACATCTTCATGCTCATCTTTTTGGTAAACGCCGTGGGTGGCGGTTTCATAAAGCTCTTTGGCTTTGGCGCCATCACAGGGGTCTAGCTCATAAGAAATCGACACTGGGACTATATTGAGCTGGTTGATGTAGTCAGAAAAACTCTGCCGCTGTTTATCCTGGCTCATAGCGATCATTTTTATAATAGCGGGCTCTGTGCGGTCATTACCGTCTTTTGCTCGCCCCTCACGCTGGGCAATCCAAATCGGGTTGTTATCCACTTCGATCGAGTGACGAATATAGCCCGACAGCATTTTATAAGCGGCCAACATTTGCCGCGGCCCCTTGGCTGAACGCTTCACA
>JBNMPW010000028.1:0-24046 GCA_051277205.1 Oceanicoccus sp.
TGGTTAAAGACCCTGAGAGGTTTATGCCAATCATGAGCTTACAGGTTAACGAACTTCAGCGTTTAGCCGATCAAGGCGTTAACCCACCGGACGATCCATCACAGCTTAATATCGCACTTGAATCAGTCCGTAGCCTCCGCCCGACGCTTGAGCTATGGCGGAGTCATCAGCAAGAACTAACCGACCCTTGGGTAGGACCAGGTGCTAAACGTCATACCGAGATGATCACCTCGGTAGTCGATGACTTGATAGACCAATGGATAGGCCGCCGTGATGAGAACGGAATTGGCTCAGTTGAGTTTATTGATGAGTTTGCGCGTATTTTACCGCAGCGAGTTACTGCGCGGGTGTTGGGCTTCCCCGAGCAAGATATAGCTAAGTTGGCCGCATGGGGCAGCGCCCAGCTGATGTCATTTGTCTATGGCAAAGGCCATCTTAATGAATTAAATACAACACAAGCAGCTGAGCAAGCAAAACGGCTAGTCGGCTTTTGCGACTATGTAAAAAAGCATATCGCCCTTAAACGAAAATGGCCCGCTGAGGACATGATCAGCGACCTTTGCCAAATCAAGTATCAAGCGCTCGGCCGTAAACTCAGCGATAATGAAATTTATGGCATTGTTTACTTCATGATATTAGGTGGTCTCGAGACCACCCAATATGCACTCGAGCAACAAGCACAATTACTCTGTGATCAACCCCTGTTATTTAAGACATTGAAAAAAGACCAGCGTAAAATTCGTGGATTTACTGAGGAAGTGATGCGTCTTCGTGCTCCGACTCAAGGTCTATCGACGAGAATCACCACCCAAGAGGAAATATTTCAGGGTGTCAAAATTCCCGCCGGCTCAATTTTACATATTCGTTTTGCCGCCGGCAATGTCGACCCTGATAAATATGAATGCCCCTATGAACTCAATCTTGACCGCAAGAGTCACGGCAATCATCTGACATTTTCCCAGGGTCCACGCACCTGTCCTGGCGCTGGCATTTCACGCTTGGAACAACAAATTGCGTGGAGTCGTTTACTGGATAGGTTGAGCAACTTGACGTACGGTGAAGGTAATACCTTTATGCACCAACCGGGCATTATGCTAGGTACTTTACAATTGAAACTTGAGTTTAAACGAGCTTAGATTATTGCGCGGCTAGAAAAAAAACAAAAAATGGTGACTTTGTCATTCACTAACTCGGCCAAGAGTCATTTATTTTTGTGATGGGAGACGAGAAACTCACCGACGTCTATCACTACTTTCTCTTCCCTGATTTTACGATAAATGTATTTCCGCAAGGTATTAATGGCTTCCGCTACCGCCATCACGAAACTGACCCCAACAAAATGTATTACGACTTGATCATGTTAGTACATTATCCGAACGGCCAATCACTGGCTTGTGAAAGAAAATTTTTCACAGAAAAGGTTCGCTACGACCAAGTTTCAGACACACCGCTGTCTTATATTATTACTGATGTATTGCAGCAGGATGCAGATAACGTGGCAGTCAACCAAGCAGGCATTGTATCAGAGTTGTTTAAAGGCATATTTCTTGGTGACCAAGATATATGTCTCGGGGATTTTTACAACACTTTAGATAAATACTTAGATAGAATTGCCTAAACTAGACTGAAAACACCGTCTATTATTTGTCCTGCAAATCTAATTTTGACGCATTCGATTGTGCAATTCGCAGCATCTCTTGATAGAAAGCCTCTGGATTTTTCTGCTTTAATTGATAACTAGCTGCAGCTTTTTTATGAGGCAATATCAAAAATGTCTTTTTTTCTGCCTCAGCCATAATAAAAGTGGCTATTTGCTCGGCATTAAGATCGTCATCCTTGAGTAATTTATTAAATATCTCTTTGCTAACAGTATTTGTTGAGCGCAAGGAATCACCTAAATTAGTGCTAAAAAAAGCAGGACAAACAACCGAAGTAGCAATACCATAGGGCTTCAATTCACTAGACAATGTTTCCGAAAGCGCAACTAAACCCGCCTTAGCAACATTGTATTCCGCCATGCCAGGTGCATTTATTAAGCCGGCCATAGAAGCAATATTTATAAACTGGCCAATAGCTTGCTGCTTAAATAACGGGGTAAAAACTTTGCAGCCCTTGACCGGGCCCAGTAGATTGATGGCCAGCATCCAGTCCCAAGTATCTAAAGGAGTGTCTTCGAAACTACCGACAGAGGCGACGCCGGCGTTATTGATTACACAATCCACGCGCCCCCATCGAAGTAGCATAACATCTTTAGCTCGTTCAAAATCCTCGAGTAGACGCACATCTAATGACTGAAAAATAGCATCGCAGCCAATAGCCGCTAGCAACTCGACAGTTTCTTCGCCGCGCTGCTGGTGAATATCGGCAACACAAACACTGCAACCAGCAGCGCCATATTTCAGCGCTAGCTCACGCCCTAGACCGCTGGCAGCTCCCGTTATCAAGACAACTTTTGACATTCTTATTCACTCCATCTGCTGCTGACTACAGCGATTAAATAGCGGGGATTATCTGGGCGGCACCGGACAAAAAATATTGAATTTATTATCATCAAGATCACGGAAATAAGCACAATAAAAGCCTGAAGCCCTAACCCCTGGCGCACCTTCATCACTAGCGCCCAGAGCTATTGCTTTATGATAAACCCGTTCTACCGACTCTTTACTATCAGCAGTTAGCGCTACCATAGCTCCGTTGCCGGCACTTGCAGGCTCGCCGTCCAATGGTTTTGCAATTGAAAAGCCGACGCCAGGGGTTGGCCCTACCCAAAATATCATCCGCTCGGTTTTTTGCGCCTGAATCACATTCAACTCGGCTAATAATTCATCATAGAATTTTTCGGCAGCGTCAAAATTATTTGTGCCAATACAAATATATGAAATCATGATTTTTCATCCACTAATTTCCGCTGATCTGCCTGATGCATTTGCTCAAAATAACTACGTAGCGTCATCGTACCCAATTTAGGACCAACACCATCAATTTCGCCCGCAGTAACAATAAAATCGCCTAAATCGCCAAACTGTTTAGACAACAGAGAAATAATTTTAACCAAGCCGCGGGCTAACCATATCGGTATCACCATTATCTTAGCAGGCTTACCAACCACATCAAAAGCCAATTCAAGCGCCTCACGCTGACTCATAACCTCTGGGCCGCCGGCTTCAACTTCGAGCTCGTCGCCAGCCGTTACGTTAACGCAGACTTCCGCTAAATCAGCCCCATAAATAGGGTTCATTAAATTAGTACCCTTGCCGACTAAAAATCCGCGACCACTCTTCGCCATATCATACAACGCGCCCATATCTGAAAAATAACCACAGGGACGAATAATGCGATACTGCATTGACGATTGTTTAAGTTCATTAACAATACGCTCATGGGCTTGGGTAATCGCTAACTGCATAATATTTTCGGCGCCTTGCATCGAGACATAGGAAAAACGCTTTACATGCGACAATTCACATAAATCAATCAGGTTTTTATTACACTGATAATCAACCTTTTCAAAAGTGAGACCATCTCGTTGGCGTGAGATACCAACACATGAAAAAACCCAGTCAATACCATCTAACATACCCACTAAGGATTCAGGCTTGGTGATCTCACCAATAAAAACATCATCTATCTCATCAATATTGATCGCCGGTGATGCAAAAGGCCCTTCTTGACGAAGTCGCTTAGCATCACGCACCAGTACACGCACCCAGTAACCTTGTTGTTTAAACGCCTGTACTGCAAAGCGACCTAAATAACCGGTAGCACCAGCAATCAATACTTTTTTCATAAAATATCCCAAGTATGTTTATTTTTTCTCATGACCGGGGATATTGCCATCATAAGATACCTTGGAAATAGCATCGCCATCAAACTTAATAGTTTTCTCTGGAATCAGCTGAATAATCACACGTAAGGGTGTATCCAAGTGCTTAATGGCTGCTTCTATAGTAGGCGCAGGATAAGGCGTAAGAATTTCAGCCATGGCGGGATAAAACCAATCTTTGGTGGCTTGATCTTCATGGATAACCACGCGACCTTTATAAGTCAGTTGCTTACCTGGACCCATGTCGGTACCCATGCTGGAAATAACCACTGAACCGCGGGGATCACGACGCAGCGCTTTAATCCTTGCACGCTGACTAGTTGCCGTCAACCAGATGGAACCCTCTTTGGCGACAAAGCTCATGATGACGCCCAGACCATGACCGTCTTTATTAGCCCAGATGAAGCTACACTCAATTTGTTTATCCAACAGCTCCTGCTCTCGTTCATCAGTCAAGCCATAGATTGTTACATCTTCATAACCTTGTGTTTCAGACATTCTGCTCTCCTCTACATTAAAAAAAATAAACTACTTTATGATTCAGATTTCGCTAACGCTTCTAATTTTCCCTGCCTAATAAATAAAAATAAAGGGAAAGCAAAGGCATAAGCGACAGTAAACGTTACAATGAAATAGAGCCAAAAAAAACGTAAGCCTAATCGTTTTGCTTCAAAAAATATCCATGTTAGTCCGGCAATGCAGGCTATGGCCAAATCCCAACTAAGGGAAGTTGCAGCAGCATTGACACTACCGGCTTCAATAAAAGCCATCACTTCAAAAAGACCGTCACTCTGCTGCATAAATTGCAAATTATAATACCAGGGTATCACCAGACCAAGCACGGCTAATAACAAATAAAAACTGCGTAGTAAACTCATACACCTATTCCTTAACATTTTTATGTTGGCGCATTTGCAAGGTCCTCGCGCAACTCACGTGAAGCCATCAAAAACACTGCAGCGGCTGTAGCTGAGGCTAGGCTAATAAGCGTGACCATGGCAAAACGTAATGAATCAACACCATACAACGGCTGCCAATAATCACTTAATAAACCGATGGATAAAGGCCCCAAGCCCAAACCAATAATGTTGATTAAAAAATAAAATATCGCCGATCCAGTAGCGCGCATATTGACACCTAACATACCGTGAATCATTGCAATACAACTACCCACATAAACTGTCGACACCAGCGTTGGAATAATATTTAACAGTAAAGTGCTGCCTGCGGTATCCGCCATCATAGCCACTGCAAATGATGGTACTGATATCGACATCGCACAGGCCGGTAACCACATATACCAACGCTGATCGCGCCTCCCTAAATAATCCGCAATAACACCGGACGACAAAGTACCAACCGCACCAAATAAACCCATGGTTAACGCCAGCCATGTACCTAGCTCACCGGTGCTCATACCATAACTGCGAATAATATAAGACGCCATCCAGCTGGACATGCTGTAACCGCTAAAAGCCGTCAATGACCCAGCAATAATCAAATAGCGCATACTGCGCCGAGACCATATCAACGTCAGCACTTGTCGAAGTGATGGCGCCACAACATTCTCACCCTGCTGCGCTTTATTTTCCGAATAACCACGGATGGGTTCAGCTATAGTCAAACGAAATAAAATCGCCAAACCAATGCCAGGTAGCCCAACCACAATAAAGGCCACACGCCAACCAAAGAATTCGTTCAACCAACCGCCTAACAAAAATCCAAATAAGATACCAATATTAATACCCGATGAATAAATAGATAAGGCGGTGGCCCTAAATGATGGCGGAAACACATCGGATAACATCGAGTGTGCCGGTGGACTGCAACCCGCCTCGCCTATACCAACACCAATTCTCGCCATCAGCATCTGGCTAAAGTTCTGCACCAATCCACTAACCGCGGTCATGCCACTCCAAATAACTAACACCGAGGCAATAATATTGCGGCGATTGCCTCGATCCGCCAGACGCGCTATCGGTATACCCGCTGTTACGTAAAAAATCGCAAAGGCAAAACCCGTCATCAACCCTAACTGGCTATCACTCAAGCCTAACTCTTGCTTAATAGGCTCTTGTAAAATTGCCAACAACTGCCGGTCGACAAAATTAACCGCATAAATCGCGGTTAGAAAGAACAACAAATAATAACGCGAAGATGCGCTTTGATAGCGCGCTCCCTCGTTAGTAGTTTCACCTGGCTGTGTCATAAATAATTAAAAATCAAAACGTGGTAAATGCCCCATTTGTTGGCCACCAGATAAATCGAGTATCTGACCATTAATATAACCAGAGCGACCTTCGTCGGCTAAAAAT
Source organism: Oceanicoccus sp. (assembly GCA_051277205.1). Lineage (GTDB taxonomy): Bacteria > Pseudomonadota > Gammaproteobacteria > Pseudomonadales > Dasaniaceae > Oceanicoccus. The sequence goes on from JBNMPW010000028.1 coordinate 6,139, forward strand.
AACGCTGCTTCAGCCATATCTTCAACAGTGCCCATACGACCCGCCGGAGTTTCATTCAAATGCGCCTGCACGACAGCATCCATATCAAAAAAAACGCCTGTCATATCGGTTTTAATCAAACCCGCAGCAATCGAATTAAAACGAATACGTTGCTCCTGATATTCAACCGCAGCCACTTTCATTGCATAGTCAACACCGGCTCTAGCCCCTGCATAGGCCGCCAAACCAGGTCCCGGTAGGCGCGCCGTCAATGACGAGATGGTGACAACTGAACCACCGCTTTTCATTGCAGCTGCGGCATGTTTAAAGAATAGTAAGGCGCCAATAAAGCTGACTTCAAGGCTTGGCCGAATATCTTCTGCCGTTAATTCTGCAATCATACCGCCGGAATGCATACCTGATGAGTTAACCGCAATATCAACATTACTGTACTTTGCTGTAGCGGTAGCAAACAAAGCTTTAATTTGAATTTCATCAGTGATATCACAAGCGACTGCCAAGCCGTTTATTTCAGCGGCCAGGGCGTCAAGTGCCTCTTTGCGGCGCGCTGCCACCACTACATTAGCGCCTTCGGCAGCCAAGCGTTTAGCAATCACAGATCCAAAATTACTGCTGCCGGAAGCACCCATTACTACAGCTGTTTTTCCGTCTAAAGTTCCCATTTCTCAATCTCCAATCTCTACTTGCCAACAATCTGGTGAATTTATTTGCTGAAACCAATCAAAGCGTTATTTCCAGCTGAGTGAGTTGACAGCTTTTATTCCATAAAGATTTGGCAGAAGCGTCATCATTCGCTAACTTATCCTCAGGTTTAGGTCGCTGACAACGGCTGATGTAATCACCACCACGCTCGGCATAATCTGGACAGGTGGCCATGAACACAGAGCTTACAGCACCCCGCTCTACAGTTTTTATACGGCAAGGCAAAACTATGTTTCATTATTAGCCATTATTTATGGCTAACTTATCCGCGCTAGCTCAGTACTGAGTCAGGCACCCAAACACCATGAAATCCAACCGGCACACGCACGGGTAACATAACTTTTGCAATCGGACCTGCAGATACATTAGTGGCATCCAAAATACAAAAATCACTGGTATTAGTGTTTTTATTAAAGATATAACTGACCAAATAACCTTCATCTTCTGCGCCACCCGACTCATTAGCCGCTACAAAAACAGCTTCGCCAGGGATATATTCATTGCCCGGCATATAGGCGTCAACATCACCGGTTTGCAGGTCATATTTACGAATACCTCCTTCGGCTTTATCAATAAGCTCAGGACTATCGTACTTAGCATCCACGGCAAGGCTATAACCATAACGATAGGGTTTGGTCCATAGATTACGGTTAACTTGCGGAAACTCCATTGGCATATCGAAAAGTTGCTCTACATTCGCTTTGCCGGTTTTCATGTTCATTGAGAAACGGGTTAAGCGAGCTGGGTGGAAAAAGTCATGGGAGTTTTTAACCCAAAGGTTGTCATAGCGGGCAGCATCAAATACCACTTCATCGCCCTGTTCAAAAGAGTTCATGATGTGAAAAATAAAACATGTGGGAATATCAAACCACTTAACATCTTTATCGCTACCAGTACGCGGCATAACACCGAAGCGCGTATTAACGCTGTCATCCCACTTGAACGGCAAACCGCTGCCCATAGCTACAGATAACCAAGAAAACCGCACGGGCATGTCCATAAACACAACGTAATTATCGGTCACCGCAAAATCATGAATCATACTAGGACCAGACATGGTAATGGGCTCAACCTGTAACATATTACCCTGCGCATCGGCGCGCATATAGGTGAGGTATGGCTTCATCACGTTATAGCCGAAAAATATCATCTCGCCAGTAACAGGGTCAATCCGCGGGTGCGCCGTCATATTGCCCGGTAATTTTCCCTCGTAATTGAACGTCCCCTTGGTCGACAAATCATCAGGGTTAATCAAATAAGGGTACCCAAATTCACCCAGTGACATCAATTCGCCACCGTGATGGATCAGCGATACTGCGCTGGTAGTTTCTTCTGGCCCAGGCGCACTAAGCCAACCACTGGATTCTTTGCGATAGACCGGGGTATCCACATAGCGGTTGCGATACCACTTAGCTTCGCCGTTTTCTAATTTAATACCATGGATCATTCCATCGCCACCAAAAAAATGATCAGCAACGCCAGTTGATTCGTTTGTGCCATTACGGACATACAAACCATTCATTTCAGGGGGAATGACACCCTCTACTTTCAACGTTGTTTCAGTCACTTCTTCTGACACAGGTCGATAATTACCTTGCTGCCAAAATTTAGTTTCCGGCTCATCTTCACCGCAGCCAGTAACCACTGATGCGGTGGCTAACCCCATTGCACCCAAACCGGTATATTGAAAAAAATCTCTACGTTTCATGATTGTTCCCCGCTTTTATTGTTATGGATTATTGAGTCACTTATTATCATTATCTACCATTAATCGCACAGTTATATTTAACAATCGTTAATCTTTAACTGACTATTTTTAAGCCTTTTCTAGCTACTTTCCCACTTACTTTTGTACAGACTTTAGTACAGACTTTAGTACAGACATAGTTAGGCGCGATACACACACTTTTTTATCGTTTTGATCAACGATATTAATCTCCCATACTTGAGTAGATCTACAATATGCGCAGGCGTCGCTACTGCCGTTACCAAGCCTTCGCATACACTTCGTAGATGATTAGCATTGATATCCAAGCCAACACAAAAAAAGCCAGGCTTTGCCGCCATATTGGCGGCTAAACTGCCGACCGCTTCAGCTAAAGCCGCCGACGCGCCACCATGTAAAACGCCCATAGGTTGCTTACTGCGATGATCAACTGGCATCGTTGCGATTACGTAGTCATCCCCAATTTCGGTAAATTCAATTGCCAAACTTTCTGCCAATGTATTGGGAATTACAGCGTTTACATCCGCAATTGTAAGAGGACTTTTCCATATGCTCATTGTTCTATCTCTCAAATTATCACCCTCGCTCAGGCAAAACCTAGATCACTGAGTAGAGACTCAGTTGCCACCCAACAACGACTAGCATTGGCTAGATCAGCCAGATAGCCACAATAACCAACTAGGCGATGATCTGGACCTAGCTGCACCGACACATGACAGTCTTCCAGATATAAACCACCCTGGCCTTCTAATTGTGGACTGACTGCCGCCCAAACTGTTGTCGCCGCTCCCGTTTCAATAGTCTTTAACTGCATGTCAGCACTGGACATACCGGCTGCATCTTCAGGGGTAAAATGACGGCCTAATTCAGTGAGGATCAAACCTGGGTGAACTGCATTAGCGGTTAATCCTTGCGCGCCATAGCGCTGTTGTAACTCAACTGCCAGTAGAGCGTTAGCTGTTTTAGAAACGCCATAAGCCGCAAAACGATCGTACTCTCTGGTCTGCCAACTAAGATCGTCATAATCAACATCACTCCACTTATGGCCAACCGAGCTTAAACTGACTACCCGCGGCGCTTTGGCTGCTAGCAGCGAAGGCAATAAACAGCGGGTTAGTAAAAAGTGCGCGACATGATTGACACCAAACTGCATCTCCAAACCTTGTTCTGTACGCGATAAAGGGCAGGCCATAACACCGGCATTATTAATTAATACATCGATCACCGGGTAAGACTGACGCAGTTGATCAGCCGCTACAGCTACCGAGTTTAAGTCGGAAAATTCTATCAACGTAGTAAAAATGTTTGGATTGTCGGTAGACTCAGTTATAGCTTGTTGCGCCTGTGCTAAACGCTGTTCATCACGACCTAACAAAACAACTCTGGCGCCTTTACTAGCAATAGCTCTCGCAGTTTCTTTACCGAGACCGCCATAGGCACCCGTAATAACGACAGTTTTATCTGTTAGATCCAAATCAACGACAATATCATCACAACTGGAATGTACGGTAAAAACCATTATTGCTCCTTAAGCTTCATTATTCACCTGCATAACAGCGCCACTGCTCAACAGTTGATCGATAGTAGTTTGCTCAAAACCAAAATCGCGCAAAATGGTAGTGCTGTCTTCACCTGGCGCTCTTGGTGGTGTTGGCGTGGCCGGCTGGCTACGGCTAAAGCGTGGCGCCGGTGCTGGCTGCGCGATGCCATCCACATTAATAAAAGTTTTACGCTGCTTGATATGAGGATGTTCAGGCGCTTCCCATATGGATAAAATCGGTGCAACGCAGGCGTCACTATTCTCGAATAAGTCAGCCCAATAATTTCTACTTTGGGTTAAAAATAATTGCGCCAATAATTGCTTGCGGCGAGGCCACTGACTTTCATCCAACTGCGGATAGAAATCGTCATCACTGAGTTCAAGAGTATCTATCAACAAACGATAAAACTGGGGTTCTAAAGGCCCTAGAGAAATATGTTGTTGCTCAGCATCATTTTCAGTTTTAGTTTGATAAACTTCATAATAAGGTGCACCGGTATTTAAAACCCCCATGCCTCGTTGCTGATCGAACTTTCCTATTTCGCGCAGGTCATGAAACAAAGTCATCAGCGATGCCGAACCATCGATCATCGCCGCATCAATGACCTGACCTTCACCGCTGTTATTGCGTTCATACAGGGCCGACAAAATACCGAAGGCTAAATACATACTACCGCCACCATAGTCGCCGACTAAATTAAGCGGTGGTACCGGAGCATCATCTTTACGGCCAATGGCATGTAATACACCACTGAGTGAAATATAATTAATGTCATGACCGGCTTGTTGCGCCATTGGACCGGTCTGACCCCAGCCGGTCATACGTCCATAAACAAGGCGAGGATTACGTGCTAAGCAGACGTCAGGGCCAAAGCCTAAACGTTCTGCAACACCTGGACGAAAACCCTCAATCAACACATCGGCTTTGTCGATTAATCGCAATAGTGTTGCTATGCCCTCTATAGATTTTAAATCTAGCGCAATCGAACGGCGATTGCGACGGGTAACTTCTCGAGGTTTTTCAGCATCAGCTTTGCGCTCTACCAAAATCACTTCGGCACCCATATCAGCCAATAACATACTGCAAAATGGCGCCGGTCCTAAGCCCATCAACTCGATTACTGTTAGCCCTGTTAGCGGCCCCATACATTTTCCTAATAATGAATCTTACTTGCTAGCTTTTAAACCCAGTGACCGGGCAATAATTTCTTTCATTATTTCTGATGTGCCACCAAAAATTCGAGTGATACGTGCATCGCAATAAGCCTGGCTAATGGGGTACTCTTCCATGAAGCCATAACCACCATGAAGCTGTAAACATTCATCGGTAACACGACCCTGCACTTCACTAGAGAACAGTTTTATTCGGGCGGCATCATCGGCACTTAGCAAGCCATCGTTTAAACGCTCAACACAGCGATCAATATAGACTTGACTAACATCGAGCTCTGTCGACATATCGGCCATTTTAAAACGAGTGTTTTGAAACTCACCGATGGTTTGACCAAAAGCTTTGCGCTCATTGATATAGTCCATGGTCCAATCAAACGCTGCTTGAGCACAGGCTTGATTAATACAGGCAACGATTAAACGCTCCTCGGCTAGGCACTCCATCATATAGGGTAAACCCCGAGTCGAATCCCCTAACACATTCTCTTTTGGAACTTTCACATTGTTGAAAAATAGCTCGGCGGTATCTTGCGATTTAAGACCAATTTTTTTTAGCTGACGGCCGCGCTCAAAGCCTTCCATGCCGCGTTCAACCACAAACAAACCAATGCCAGGTTTGGCTCCAGCATCACACTGGGCAGCAACAATAACGTAATCTGATAAAATACCATTGGAAATAAAAGTTTTACTACCATTAAGTAAATAGTGATCGCCCTTGTCGACCGCCGTGGTTTTCATGCCGCGTAAGTCACTACCGGCGGCGGGTTCGGTCATAGCCACAGCAAGAATTTTTTCACCACTGATACAACCCGGCAAGAAGCGCGCTTTCTGCTCTTCATTACCAAATTTGTCGATATAAGGCGCTACTAGGCTACCGTGCAAATGCAGATAAAAGCCAGTTTCACCAACGCGGGATATCTCTTCCATCATGATTTGCGCATAGCGAAAATCTTTTAATCCCAAACCACCGTACTGTTCATCTGCCCAGTACAGTAAAAAACCATGTTCGCCTGCTTTGCGCCATACCTCGCGCGAAACCATGCCGTCTTCACGCCACTGCTCTTGATAGGGCACTACTTCTTTTTCAACAAAGCTTCGAAAAGCTTCGCGGAACATCTCGTGTTCTTCATTAAAACATAATCGCTTCACTAGAATTTCTCTCCGGTTGCCGCCTTATCAATCAACAATTTTGGGGGTTGAAAGCGGGCACCAAAACGATCGGCTAACTGCTGCGCTCGTTCAGCGAAGGCTTTCACACCATAACTGTTAATAAACTGTAATTGACCACCTGTATAAGCAGGAAAGCCCAAACCCAGAATAGAACCAATATTGCAATCTTCAACTGAACGCAATACATTTTCTTCAAGGCAGCGTACTGCTTCTACCGACTGGCAAAACATCAAGCGGTCTTTAATATCTTGATGGCTAATCGTTGCAGTGGCATTTTCTTTTGCCTGCGTAGATTGCAGTGACCGTAATTCTGGCCAAATATATTTGGTCGCGCCAATAGGATAATCATAGTAACCAGCACCACTGGCCTTACCTAAGCGACCCAGTTCTTCGACCATTTTTTTCATCCATTGATACGGCGCGGCGTCTACAGCATAACTACCGCCTTCAGCTTCAACACCTGCACGGACTGAATTTTTAATGTCGAAAATCAAACGTTGCGCCACTTCATCATTAGCCGCTAACGGCCCTACCGGCAAACCAGTTTGCACCGCAAGATTTTCCATCAAAACAGGGTTAACACCGTCTTCTAATAACCAAGCAGCCTCATCCTGATAAACCTCATAGACACGAGAAGTGTAAAAACAGCGACTATCATTAACAACAATCGGCACTTTGCGAATTTGCTTAACAAAGTCATAGCTTCTGGCTAAAGTCTCATCGCTGGTTTGTTCGCCACAGATAATCTCTACCAGCGCCATTTTGTCGACCGGCGAGAAAAAATGCAGACCAATAAAGTTTTCTGGCTTGCGCGACGCCGTCGCTAAACTCGATATCGGTAAGGTTGAAGTGTTAGAGGCAAACACCACATGCTCAGGCAAATGCTGTTCTGCTTGTTGGGTAACTGTTGCTTTCAGGGCTTGCTTTTCAAACACCGCTTCAACAACCAAATCACAGCTTGATAAATCAGCCATATCGGCAGTAGCTTTAATCCGTGCTAAAATTTCAACTTTAGATTGCTCACTGGCACGGCCACGCTTAATTAAACCATCCAAAACTGTTGCACTGTAAGCTTTGCCTTTTTCTGCCTGCTCCGCACTGACATCTTTAAGCACCACATTAATGCCGGCAGCAGCTGCACAGTAAGCAATACCTGCCCCCATCATGCCGGCGCCCAAAATACCCAGCGTATTTATTTTACTACGCTCAAATCCTTCAGGTCGGGCTGCTCCAGCTTGAAGTTTTTGCATCTGAAAGAAATAAGTGATCATGTTTTTAGCTTCAGGCGTTACCGATAAGCTGCCTAAATAGCGACTTTCAATCCTCGACGCCGAATCAAAATCTACTCGCATGGATTCAACTGCACAATTGAGTATTGCTGACTCTGCAGGATATAAACCTTTGCGACGATTTAGCAAGGTAGCGCCCGCAATGGGTATAAACGAAAGGATTTCACGACTATCCACATTGCCACCGGGAAACTGAAAACGCTTAACGTCCCATGGCTGACTAGCTGCAGGGTTAGCTTTAATCCAAGCCCGCGCTTTAGCTATCATATCGTCATTGTCAGTAGCGATTGCATCGATCATGCCATTGGCCAGCGCAGCAGTAGCTGGATAGTTTCTGCCTTGGCTTAAGATAGGTAATGCTGCTTGCAAACCGACTTTACGCACTAGACGAACAATACCTCCGGCACCGGGCAACAAACCTAAAGTAACTTCTGGCAGCCCAACCACCATTCCGCGTTGATCAATAGCCACACGATAATGGGTCGCCAAGCACACTTCATAACCACCGCCAAGGGCGGCGCCATTAATAGCGGCGACAACCGGTTTGCCCAGCGTTTCAAGTTTTCTAAAACTGGCTTTTATTCGAAGTCCTTTTTCACCATACTCGGCCGCTTGATGAGGCTCTAAGGCCAAAATCTCATCCAAATCACCGCCGGCAAAAAACGTTTTCTTACCTGAAGTCAAGATCACACCACTGACCGTATCTATCTCTTCAGCCAATTGATTAACGGTGGCTTCCAACTGTTCGATAAAGTCTTGATTCATCACATTAACGGGGCGACTTGTGTCATCCATTATTAAAGTGACGATATTATCGGCATCTTTACTACTACTAAAATAACTCATTAAAATTGCTCTCCAACTGCCGATATTTAGACGCGTTCAATAATTGTAGCGATACCCATACCACCACCAATACACAAAGTGACCAAGCCAAAGCGCTGTTGACGACGCTCTAACTCTTCCACCACGGTACCTAAAATCATGCCACCGGTTGCGCCTAGCGGGTGCCCCATGGCAATAGCACCGCCATTAACATTGATTTTTTCATCGGGTATATTTAATTTTTTCTGAAAACGCATCACTACCGAAGCAAAGGCTTCGTTAAGTTCAAAGATATCGATATCAGCTACCGTCATACCCGCTTTTCGCAGGACTTTTTCAGCCGCCGGTGTCGGCGCAGTAAGCATAATTGTCGGCTCATCACTGGTAACAGCGGTTGCGACAATGCGCGCTCTGGGCCTAAGACCAAGTTCAGCTCCTTTGGCCGCACTACCAATCAACACTAGCGAAGCACCATCGACAATACCTGAAGAGTTACCTGCGGTATGAACATGGTTAATCGCTTCAATTTCTGGGTAACGCAGTTTGGCAACAGCATCAAAAAGCTGCTCACCGGGATCTTTAAATACCGCTTTTAGTTTACCCAAAGACTCAACTGTAGAGCTGGGACGAATAAGCTCATCATGGCCTAAAATTAGCTCTCCATTAAGGCCAAGCACAGGAATAATCTGATTATCAAAATAACCATTATCGCGAGCAAAAGCGGCCCGTTGATGGGAGCGTGCCGCAAAAGCATCAACATCTTGACGACTAAAGCCATCAATAGTCGCAATCAAATCAGCGCCAATACCCTGTGGTACATAATTTAATTTCGCGTTGGCATCGGGGTCTATTACCCATGCACCGCCATCACTGCCCATGGTGACCCGCGACATTGATTCAATACCGCCGGCGACCACTAAGTCTTCCCAACCGGAAGCGACTTTCATCGCCGCTATATTGACAGTCTCAAGTCCAGAACCGCAAAAACGGTTTACCTGCTGGCCGGCGACCGATTGATCCCAACTTGATGCCAACAATGCCAGTTTTGGTAATACGGCGCCCTGCTCACCCACTGGAGAAACACAACCCAACACAACATCGTCCACTTGCTTAGTATCTAGATGGTTACGCTCTTTTAGCGCCTCCAGCAAACCGACTATTAAATTAATCGGGCTTACTTCATGCAGGCCTCCACCGACCTTACCTTTACCCCTAGGGGTGCGGATAGCGTCGTATACAAATGCTTCAACGGGCATAACTACTTCTCCAAAATCTATTATCTACTAAAATTGAAATATATTAATCACGCCCTAAAGCGCAAACAAGTTGAGCTAAGCACTTAACTTTGCTTTAATTTCTTTACGCAAAACATCTTTTTTTACTTTGCCACTGGCCGTGCGAGGTAAGTCGTCTACTAACTCGACATGTTGGGGGATTTTCTGTTTTGCCAACGCGGCAGAGTCAGCGAACGCTGCAATAGTGGCAAGGTCAAGCTGATGATCAGCGGACGCGGGGATAATATAAGCACAGACCCCTTCCCCTAAACGCTCATGCGGCATAGCCACCACTGCCGCTTCTTTGATTTGCGGGTGATCGTGCAGCACATCTTCGATTTCTTTAGCGCTAAGATTTTCACCGCCGCGGATAATGATGTCTTTTTTTCGATCGGTTATCAAAATCGCATTATCTAAAGTGCGCACACCAATATCACCGGTATAAAAATATCCATCGGCATCAAAGGCCTCCTCATTTTGTTCAGGCTTAGCATAACCCAGCATCATACCTGCACCACGAGCGGCTATCTCACCATCAACACCTAACGGCAATTCATTACCTTCATCGTCAACTACTTTTACATCGTAACCATAGATCATACCGTCGGTTTCAGCGGCCAAATTCTGCTCGCCTTCACGTACAAAGCCCTGAGTAATAACTGGCGTTTCAGTGCTACCAAAAACTCGAAACGCGCGACAATTATCAAGGTCTTCATAGCATTGATGAATTAATTGCGGCGGTACCGATGCACCGCCGCAGGCAAATAAGCGCATGCTCGGCAGGCCGGTATTGTGACGTTTAGCCGCCGCTAGCAACTCCACTAAGAATGGCGTAGCACCAACACTGGCCGTAGCACCAATTCGCAAGGTAAATTCAACCGCCGCATCCGCATTCCAGCGCGCCATCAAGGCCGATTTAACGGGTGTAATAAATGGCAACACCATACCGGAACCATAACCGGTAATATGGGTAACTGGCGATGGCATCAACATAATATCGTCACCGGTCATCTGCCAGTAATCAACGGAGTTCTGAATAATACGACTGAGAGTGTTGTGGCTGTGCAACACCGCCTTTGGTCTGCCGGTAGTGCCCGAGGTATATAAAATTGTTTTGATTGAGTTGGGGTCAACTTTCGGTAATTCTTTAAGGGCCACCGGCTCATTGGCCATTAAATCTTCAAACCGCAGCATGCCGTCATAATCTTGCTCAGCACGTACAGTGACAATATGTTTCAAGTCAGGTAAATCGGCCTGCAGAGAAGCAATCATCGATGGGAATTCAAGACTGCGGATTTTTTCTGGAATATAAATAAGTTTGGTTCGAGCATCTTTTAATATATAGCGCAACTCACGATCACGATAAATAGGAATAACCGGATTAACGATCAAGCCCATCGCCGATGCGGCGATATCTAACACTACCGATTCACGCCAATTAGGTAATTGAAAGCTAATCACATCACCCTGCTCTAACCCTAAGTTTTGCAACCCGGTAATTAAACAGCGCGCTTGCTCGGCTACTGAACCATAGGTAATGGATGGCTCGTCTTCTAAATAAATAGCAACGTCATCGGGAATAGCTTCGGCTTTACGCCAAGCGCCATCAGAGACAGTCAAGTTAGACCACAAATGCTCATCACGATCGATACGCTGTTGCTTTAGTGGATTATGTATAAAAGAATTGCTCATGAATACAACCTTAATCTTACTTTAGTGAACTTAACGTCAGCGCTATAAATCTGACAGGACATGACCGCCGTCGACAGTAATCACCGAACCAGTCATCAACGAACCGGCATCGGAGGCGAGTAACAGTAGCGGGCCGTTTAATTCATGTAATTCACCAATGCGCCGAGTTGGCACCCGTTGAATTAACGCTTGGCCATCAGCTGTTTTAAACCACTCGCTATTAAGCGGGGTATTAAAATAACCGGGGCTAATCGCATTCACGCGAATATTATAACGGGCAAACTCCAGTGCGGCAGCTTTGGTAAATTGCACAACAGCCGCTTTTGCTGCCGCGTAATTAGTCAGTGCTTTTTGCACACGCTCTGCAGTAATAGAGGCAATATTAACTATGCTACCCGCGGTTTTTGCTGCTGACATTCGTTTACCAGCTTCACGTGTTACAAAAGCCACGCCATTAAGATTGGTATTAACCACTGCATTCCAATCGTCATCGCTTAAATCCAACAGCAACTTAGGAATAGTAATACCGGCGTTATTAATGATTACGGTCACGAGTCCAAAGGATTTTTCAGCCTGATCAAAAGCCTGCTTAATACTGGCGCTATCGGTAACATCCATAGTTACCGCAATAGCTTCACCACCGTTTGCAACAATCTCTTCACATGCCGCCTGTAACTTCTCGGTACGGCGCGCAGCTAAAACCACTTTGGCACCGGCTTGTGCCAACACTTGTGCAAAATGTAACCCGAAGCCACTAGAGGCTCCGGTGACCATGGCGACTTTGCCATCAAGAGAAAAAGGTTTTAATAAATCACTCATTATCTACTTCCAAAAATACAATAAAATTTATTTACCATTAATATATTTATCAATGGTTTGGTGAAACTGACGAATACGGACTTCCTGATAGTTGGCTAAACTGATCTTGCCTTTTTTCGAGGCCTTCAAGCCCTTTTGTACCTGCGGTAAATTAGCCCCATCTTGATTAAAGACATTAGCAAAACCAACACCCATCACATCGGCACCGTCACTAAAAGGCTGATCGATGGTGAGCTTATATGTCGCGGCATCGGCTGGAGCTTCAGTACCTTCAGGGAAGCGTGTGAGCAAGAAAATATCCATAATGGAACTATCAACATCATCACCATTAGGCCTATGTCGATAGGTAATTACTGTGCCATGACCGGCCCACGGTGCAAGGTTAGGAAACAACAGATACAAGGTCGAATCCATCAACTCTGACATCGTTGCCCGGTCACTAAAATCCTCGCCAGATTGTTCATTTGCCACCGGCAAGTTCATGGCGGCGTACATTTCACGGGCAGTCTGTCCTGGCGCCAACTGAGGGCGATCGTCAAGGTCGATCAATGCCATCATTGCATCCAAAGACTGCTGCTCTGTAAACTGATCAGCATGCGTTGGATTGGGAACCCCATAAGCGGTAATTGTGCGACTAACATGATCACCCCAAACATCATACTGAGAATTATCAATCGCCTGAAAAGGCATTAATTGGGGATGAGTAGCAATGGCATGGTAAGACTCAATAAAGGCCTCCACCGCCACTTTCCAATTACAAGCAATTACTTTCTCAATATGCAAAGAGACATAACGCTGGTCGTGCTTCCACTGCGCCATATGCCCAGGTAGCACACCCATATATTCTTCGAGGGAAGGTGCGTTATCATCCATGTTAATAAATACCCAACCACCCCAAGTGGCTATACGTACCTCAGGAAGCTTGTTTTCTTCGTCTTTGATGTGAGGAAAATCCCACTGACAGGGCGCCCCCTCAAATTCACCGTCGAGGTTCCAAGCCCAACCGTGATAAGGACAACGCAGGTGATTACTGTTACCGGCCCCACGCTTCAGTGCGCGACCACGGTGTAAACAGGAATTATAATAGCCCTTTAACTCACCAGACTCTGTGTGGGTCAGTAAAATAGAATCGTCGACGATGTCATAAACATAATAATCACCGGCCTTTTTTAATCGGCTTTCACGACAGGCAGCCTGCCAAGTTTTGCGCCAGACATGCTCTACTTCCAAGTCGAAAAAGTCTTGCGATATATAACGATCTACGGATATATCATCAGAGCCAAGATAAGTATCAGTACTTTCACGCAATGCCTCCGGCACGGCAACAGTCTCTATGCTTAATAGATCTTGAAACGACTCAGCCGGATCGCGAGCCGCAATTTGTTCCGGTGTCAGTTTTACTTTATTGCTCATCCAGAAAACCTCATAAAATCTATTTCGCAGTGAAAAATAATTAATAGCGCGCTAATTTAACGCTCAAGTATGGTGACGGCACTAATTCCTGGCGCACCATAAACATGGGTGTAACCCAACTTTGGATCATTTGGTACCTGGTGGTCGCCAGCATCACCGCGCAACTGCAAACAAGTTTCATACACCTGACGCAAACCAGTCGCACCAATGGGTTCGCCGTTAGCTAAACAGCCGCCATCGGTATTGATTGGCATTTTGCCATTGATGTGAGTTTCACCCTTGTGAATCAAATACTCTTGCTCGCCATGTTCACAAAAGCCATTCTCAGCCATATGCATAATTTCAGCACCGGACTCGGTATCTTGTAACTGCAACACATCAATATCTTTAGGACCAACACCGGCCATTTCAAATGCCACTTTAGAGGCATCAACAGTCGGACCATCAACTTGCTCTAAGGCCTGCGACGGCGCAAACACCTCAAAAGAACCGTAGCGACGTGAACGGAAAGCGGCCGCTTTTAAATAGATAGGGTTGGCATGGTATTGCTTGGCCTTGTCGGCGCGGCACATTATGAAAGCAACGCCACCTTCGCCTGGCGCACAAAACATATATTTTGTCAGTGGGTCACTGACCATAACCGCATTCAGAATATCTTGTTCCGAAATTTCTTCACGGCGCCATGCATTTGGGTTTTTAGATCCATTAATAAAAGCTTTGGCGGCCACTTTAGCCAAGGTCTGTTTGCTGATGTTATACATATCCATATAACGCTGAATCTTCATCGCAAAAAACTGCGTAGTCAGCATTAGGCCCGTCTCACCGTACCACTCACCGATACCCAGCTCTTTCGGGTCGGCGTTAAATGCGCCGCGATCATGCTTATCAAAACCGGAGACCAAACCAATATCGTACCCACCTGATTTAATCGCGTTATAAGCCGACAGCATAGAGCTGCCGCCGGTGGCACAACCATTGGCGACATTAATAAACGGCAAGCCAGTCAACCCTAACTCATTGACTAAAGCATCTGCACTGCCAGCGCTAGCACTACCACCAAAACCAAACTGCATTTCACTCCATTCAACACCAGCGTCTTTCAATGCCAGCCTGGCGGCATAAGCGCCCTGCTGTAAACCACTACGCTCAGGGGTACGACCAAAGGGGTGAATCCCGATACCTACAATTGCTACATCCATCAATTTATCTCTTCTTCTAACGGTATTCCCATCAAAACAGGAACCCCGTAATGTCAACGTATTCCCGCCTACGTGGGAATGACAGGTTTTTAAACCGCCTTAGGCGGTAATGAAAATATTTTATACCGCTTTAAAGGCAAAACTCACTACGTCTTTACCATCTTCATGCCGGAAGGTATCAACTACCAGTTCCATCTCCATACCGATCTTTAACTGCTCAGGGGTGTTTTCCACTAAGCGACTCTCAACACAGATTGCTCCCGGCAGTTCGATATAACCAACACCATAGGGAAGAAATGTATCCATAGTCTCGTCAGAATTATAAGGTTTTTTAGGCATAAAGCCTTGAATCGTCCAAGTCCATAATTTTCCGCGACGTGGTAACTCCTCTACGACAACATCTTCACTGCCGCATGCCATACAGCTAAGCTTACTGGGAAAATCAGCAATGCCGCAGGACTGGCAACGGCTGCCTAACAGGGCTGGATTTTCAGCAGGCCAAGTAAACAAACCCTTTGCTATCGCTACTTTATTTGTCATTTAAATTCTCAATTCTAGGAATGAATGGCTTGGTTGTAAGCATCCAACACCGATTCATGCATTGCTTCAGACATTGTCGGGTGTGGAAAAACCGTATGCCTTAACTCTTCTTCCGTTGTTTCCAGCTTCTGTGCGATCACATAACCTTGTATTAATTCGGTAACTTCGGCACCAATCATATGCGCACCCAACAACTCGCCAGTTTCATCATCAAATATAGTTTTAACAAAACCCTCAGTTTCACCCATTGCCCGGGCTTTACCCAAGGCCGTTAGATCAAATTTACCCACCCGCACATCGAAACCCTGGTCTTTCGCCTGTTGCTCTGTCATACCGACGCTGGCAACCTGTGGCGAACTGTAAGTACAACCTGGTATAGATAAAGGGTTTAATGGCTCAAGGTCAGCCACACCGGCAATTTTTTCAACACAAATAACAGCTTCGTGACTAGCTTTATGGGCTAACCATGGCGGCTGCGTCATATCACCTACCGCATAAATACCTGTCACCGAGGTTTCAGACCATTCATTGACCACCACCTGACCACGATCAAGTTCAACACCTTGTTCGATTAAACCCAAACCTTCAGTATTGGCACTGATGCCGACCGCTAAAATAACTCGGTCAAAACTAGCGCTTTGCTCGTTGCCATTCTTATCCTGCCACTTCGCATTCGCTGTGGCTTCCTGAACATCCAAACTATCTATCTTGGCGCTGGTGAAAAACTTCATACCGCGCTTTTTAAAATAACGCTGCGCTGCTTTCGAAACATCAGCATCTTCCTGCGGTAAAATTCGATCAAGCATTTCAACAACAGTCACTTCGGTGCCGAAGCTGCGATAGAAACTGGCGAATTCAATACCGATAGCGCCAGAGCCCACTACTAACAAAGATTTTGGTAATGTTGTTGGCGTCATCGCCTCCTTAGATGTCCACAGTATTTTTCCATCAGGCTCCATACCGGGTATCACACGAGGGCTAGCGCCGGTAGCAAAAATAATATGCGGTGCTGCAACAGCGGCCGTAAGGTTACCGTCAATACTAACATCAACTTGACCGGGGGCAGCCAATCGCGCAAAGCCATTGATCACGGTAATTTTATTTTTCTTCATCAAATAACTAATGCCATCACTTAACTGATTAGCGATATCACGACTGCGTTGCACTATTTTTTTGATGTCAAAATCAGCTGATTTTACACTCAAACCATAATCTTCGGCATGTTGCATCGACTGATAAACTTCTGCGCTTTTCAATAAACTTTTGGTCGGTATACAACCCCAATTCAGACAAACACCACCCATATGTTGCTTTTCGATGATGGCAGTTTTCATCCCTAATTGCGCGGCGCGAATTGCCGCCACATAACCTCCGGGGCCTGCGCCGACCACCACAAGGTCAAACTGCTGAACATTAAGTGGAGGATTTAAGGCTGTGCTTGGAGATGTAGTTTCCATGATAATTCCCTTACAATAACATCGACGCAGGATTTTCTAAAAACCCTTTTAACGTCTGTAGAAATTGAGCGGCCACGGCACCATCAATAGCGCGGTGATCACTGGACAATGAAACCCGCATAACAGTGGCAGCAACAATACTATCACCACGAACAACAGGTTTCTTTTTACCGGCAGCAATCGCCAAGATGGCCGCCTGCGGCAAATTGATAATGGCGTCAAATTGATCAACGCCAAACATCCCCAAGTTTGAAACTGAAAAAGTACCTCCCTGAAACTCATCAACACTGAGCTGACCATTTTGCGCACGCTGTGCTAAATCTTTCGCTTCAGCGGCAATTTGCGGTAAGCCCTTATTAGCAACATTACGGATAACCGGGGTAATCAAACCACCTTGAATGGCAACCGCCATCGAAATATCCACTTGATCAAACTTCAGAATACTATCGCCGGTATACTGCACATTAACATCGGGCACTTGCTGTAAAGCAGAGGCGCAGCCCTTAATCACAAAATCATTGACCGAAATTGAATGACCCAGATTATCGTTCATGTATTTACGTTGCTGTAATAAACTATCAATTTCAATATCAACACTGACTCTATAGTGAGGAATTGTTTGCTTAGACTCGGTCAGCCGAGAAGCAATAGTTTTACGCATACTGGTAAGTTTTTCTTCGCGATAATCCGCCACACCAGTTAACGCGACGGCCGCTGCTTCGATATCATCTTTAGTCACACGATTGCGACGACCGGTTGGCTGCACATCGTTCAAGTTAATGTTGAGCATGCTCGCCATCCGCCGGGCAACGGGTGTTGCCGGTATACGCGAATCATCGGCGGATGAACGACCCGCTAATGGCGAGGTAGTGGCAATTGCCTGTGTCGCAGTCTGAGCGGCTAATACCCGTATACCAGCCGCTGCTTCAATATCCTGTTTAGAAACACGACCATGACGACCGGTAGCAGTAATATTATGCAGGTTAATATTGTATGTTTTAGCGATACGACGGGCGACCACTGACGCCATTACATCACTATCATCGGGACCTTCTGATAAAACAGAAGCAGCTGCCGGTGCCGGTGCCGAGG
>JBNMPW010000029.1:0-24006 GCA_051277205.1 Oceanicoccus sp.
GGTGAAACGCATATCTACCCATTTCACGTCATTTTCATTGATCATACTCAGAGTGTTCTCTGACATTCTCGACTCCTTAAATAGTGAGTTAGTTTGTTAATTGAAAAACTTGTTGTACTCGGTTCGGCTATTTGTTCGGGCAGCCTATTTATTGCTTAAACACACGCCGCCAGATAATGGTGCGCTTTGTCGTGTGAGCTGTTGCTGCCTCGTATAGGGTGCACTTTTTTGTAGCAGCAATATATATGCCAATCATTTAAGTAGGCTAAGTATTTGATTTAGCGATGTTTTGGTGCGCTGTGTAGCGTCGATCCGCACCATAATACGTCGTTTTAATTTTTTCGCACAATAATGGCGCGGTGCATTGATAAAAGCATGTCAGTGTAAACCATAATAGGGCGTCAATAAACTATTGCTAACGTCATCTGCTAGCTGGGCTGTGGCTACCGGTGGTGGCGGCGACCAAGGCAGGTATAATGCGCAAATTTTGTTGCCTGCGACAGCATAGTTGTCGGTACAGCAAGCATCCCTTTTTTGTTTTGATTAAACGTGTCTTCTACCATGCAATTTATTATTAAGTTTTTCCCCGAAATCACCATTAAAAGCAGGCCCGTCCGCAAGCAATTTATAAAACAGCTGCGCAC
Source organism: Oceanicoccus sp. (assembly GCA_051277205.1). Classification (GTDB taxonomy): domain Bacteria; phylum Pseudomonadota; class Gammaproteobacteria; order Pseudomonadales; family Dasaniaceae; genus Oceanicoccus. The sequence continues at coordinate 645 of JBNMPW010000029.1, forward strand.
CAACCTGCGTATTTTGCTGAAGCCGTTGCATGAGTCGCTAGTGGTTGAGAGTATTTGGGATAAAATGACTGTACGTTGCGACGGCAGTGACCCACTGTTGCATGCAGAGATAGTCGAGGTTCTATCCTGTGCATCCGGTATTGCGCATTTTCTCGATGTGATGGAATTTCCCTTCGTCGACAAGCTTGATGCCTATGAGAAGACGCAGCAACTATGGGGTGACCGCTTGGTTGGACAGACCTTTGTGGTGCGCTGTAAGCGGATCGGCAAGCACGATTTTACCTCTCATGAGTTGGAACAATATATCGGCGGCGGTTTACACCAGCATTCCGACAGCTTAGGCGTCGATCTACATAACCCCGATGTCACGGTGCGGGTCGAGTTACGTGATGATCGCTTGTTTATCGTTAATCGTCGCTATGCCGGCTTGGGTGGCTATCCATTGGGCTGCTTGGACCCCGTATTGAGTTTAATCTCAGGTGGTTTTGATTCCACCGTATCTACTTATATGACGATGAAGCGCGGAATGCGCACACATTTTTGTTTTTTCAATCTCGGTGGCCGTGGCCATGAGATAGGCGTGAAAGAAGTCGCGCTGTATTTATGGATGAAGTTTGGTGCCTCTTCACGGGTAAAATTTGTCAGTGTGCCGTTTGAAGGCGTGGTGTCTGAAATTTTAAAAAATGTCGATAATGCGCAAATGGGTGTAATCCTCAAGCGCATGATGCTGCGCGCCGGCGAAAAGGTCGCTGATCATCTCTTTATAGAGGCATTGGTTACCGGCGAGGCAATAGCACAAGTATCCAGTCAAACCATAAGAAATTTAAACGTGATAGATAGCGTCACGGATAAGCTGGTATTGCGACCGATTATTACCTACGACAAAGACGATATTATTAGTATTTCGCGGCAAATAGGCACCGAAAAATTTGCCGCGGTGATGCCCGAGTATTGCGGGGTAATTTCAGTAAAGCCCACTACCCGCGCCAAGCCAGAAAGAATTGAACATGAAGAAACGAAGTTTGATTTTGCAATATTAGATAAAGCAATCGCTGATGCCTCCTATATCAATATTGATGAGATATCCGAACAAGATTTAACGGCTGGTAGTATTGAGGTGTTATCGGTGCCAGTTGAGAGTGGCGTGATTATCGATGTGCGCCACCCAGCGGAAGAAGAGCGCAATCCGCTGGTGGTGCCGGCAGCGGTGATCGAAAAAATCCCCTTCTATGATTTGCATGCGCGCTTTGTAGAGTTGGATAAATCGAAAACTTATTTGCTCTATTGTGACAAAGGTGTGATGTCGAAACTGCATGCGTCTTATTTAGTTGAAAAGGGTCATGGCAATGTGAAAGTGTATCGGCCCAGACCCAAGCATTGATTGATTGTTATTGATCGATAGGATTAATGGAAAAATTATAAATTTTATAGCGGCCGTTTTCGATGGTCAGAGTGAGATTGATATGCGCTCGGCCCTGACTAAAACTGGCATCAGAGCTGTAATTGATATGGCTTTGGCCAAACAGTGACAAGACGCTGGCCAGCAATGAAAACGTTAACTCATCGACTTTTTCTAAACGGCCAAATTGGCGGTACTGGGCTAGCAGTTGCTCTAGCTGCGGCTCGCTAAGTGTTTGCTTGGCGGCGGTTGATAAGTGCGATAATAAAATTTGCGGCTGCCATCTGCTAACATCCTGCACTATATTGAGGGCGACAGGTTTGGCGTTGGCGTCGTAATAGTCCCGTTGTTGGTCGCTATAAAAATAGAGGCTAACACACAGGCTGAGTAGCACTAGGCTGATAAAACGTAGCTTGTTATTATTCACATGAGTTCCCATCTGGGCTTGTTGAGTTTGAGTTGACGGCCGACTTCAGCATGGCTTGAAAGCTGCTATGATAAAAGTCGAATCATAATAAATAAACATTTATAAAAAGGCAGTGACCGCGATGGCTACCCAAAGAGAACAATTTGGCTCCCGTATCGGCTTTATTTTAGCAGCAGCGGGTTCCGCTGTGGGTATTGGCAATTTGGTTGGATTTCCGGTTGCGGCGGCCAAAAACGGCGGTGGGGCCTTTTTATTGGTCTACGCCTTATTCGTATTTTTTGTGTGCTTGCCGGTGATGTTGGCAGAGCTGTCAGTGGGCCGTAGCGCCCAGCGTGACCCTCTAGGTGCTTATCATAATTTGTCAAAAGGCTCAGGCCTATGGTCAATTGCCGGCTGGTTGGTGGTGATAACGCCCTATATGATCGCGGTGTTTTATATGGTGATCACAGTATGGCTGTTCGGCTATTTGTGTGAGGCGGTAATCGGTAATTTAGACCAATTGGCCGACCCAGAAAAATTTGGCAGTTTTATTAACAGCAATGCTGTGTTTGCTTATTTTGTGGTGGTCGCGCTGATGGTCAATGGCATTTTGCTGGGTGGTGTTAAAGATGGCATCGAGCGAGCGGCAAAAATATTGATGCCAACTTTATTTGTAATGTTGATCGGCTTGGTGATTTTTGTGCTGACTCTGGACAACGCTTTCGCCGGTGTGAAATATTATCTGATCCCCGATTTTAGCAAAATCGATGCCGGGGTTATTAATGGTGCGCTGTCACAGGCGTTCTTTTCGCTGTCACTGGGCATGGGTATTATGATTACCTATGGCTCTTATGTGTCGCGCAAAGAAAGTATTGTCAGCTCGGCAAAGTTTGTCGCCTTGATGGATACCGGTGTGGCCTTTGCCGCTGGCTTGTTAATTCTGCCGGCTATCTTCTCGTTCAATCCCGATACCAATACTGCCTATTTGAGCGACTCTTCAGTGGGGTTGATCTTCAGTTTCTTACCAAAAATATTTTTGGCGCTACAGGGCTCTATTGGCTATTTCGGTGCCAGTGTGGTGGCTTCGCTGTTTTTCTTGCTGGTATTTTTTGCCGCATTAACGTCCTTGGTGTCGATCACCGAGGTACCCACTGCCAGCTTGGTGGGTGAAAAAGGCTATTCTCGTGGCAAGGCCTTATTAATTCTGAGCCTCAGTATGGCGGTATTGACATTTGCCTGCATTCTGTCGTTTGGTCGGGTGGATGAGCTGACCAGCTTGGTAACTTATGCTGGCGCCAGCAAGTCACTGTTTGATGTCATTATCGATGTGTTCTATGACACCGTACTGCCTTTAAACGGGCTGTTGGTGTGTTTGTTTGTCACCTACCGCTGGAAGAAAAGCAATTTCCATCGGGCGCTAGAGCAGGGTGATGATAGCTATAAAGGCTCTTTGGTCGAGCGCTATGTGGACCTGTCGCTCAGTACGTTTATACCCGTTATTTTGCTGTTAGTGTTTGTGAATACCGTGATGCTCAAGTATTTCGGCATCAGCTTGATGGGCTAATGGCTCTGTTCTGGGTGGGTTAGGCTTTACGTGTAGTCGCGTTCAAAAAACACATGTATTTTGCGTATTTCGAAGAGGCTTTTGGCTACTTTTGTGGGTGCCGTCCTTTTAGTGCATAAGTTCACATAATTAGCTGCCGATGGATGCCCCTTTTGGTCAATAATTGATGTATAATCGCGCACTTTTTTAGCCTCGCTATATATTCAGGTAAATCTCAGTGATTGAACAACTTCGTAATATCGCCATAATTGCCCACGTTGACCACGGTAAAACTACCTTGGTCGATAAATTGCTAGCCCAGTCCGGCACCCTCGAACGTCGTGATGAGGGTGCAGAACGTATCATGGACTCCAATGATCAGGAGCGCGAGCGCGGTATTACCATTCTGGCTAAAAACACCGCCATTGAGTGGAATGGGTACCACATCAATATCGTAGACACCCCGGGACACGCCGACTTTGGCGGTGAAGTAGAGCGGGTATTGTCGATGGTCGATTGCGTGCTGCTGTTAGTTGATGCCGTTGATGGCCCCATGCCACAGACGCGTTTTGTCACCTCCAAAGCATTTGAGCAGGGGCTGAACCCGATTGTGGTTATTAATAAAGTCGACCGCCCGGCCGCTCGCCCTGATTGGGTGATGGACCAGGTGTTTGAATTATTTGATAATCTCGGTGCTACTGATGAGCAGTTGGACTTCCCCGTTATCTACGCCTCTGCAATCAACGGCATTGCCGGATTAGACCCTGAGAACATGGCTGAAGATATGCAGCCGTTGTTTGAAATGATCGTTGAAAAAGTAGCGGCACCTGTTGTTGATGTGAATGGTTCGTTTCAGATGCAAATATCGGCTTTGGATTTCTCAAGTTATGTCGGTGTTATCGGCGTTGGTCGTATTTCTCGCGGTTCGCTTAAGCCTAATCAGCAGGTGGTTGTGGCGGGTGCTGACGGCAAACAGAAAAAAGCTAAAGTGCTTAAGGTAATGGGGCACTTGGGTCTTGAGCGGATCGAAGTGGCTGAAGCGCGCGCCGGCGACATTGTTTGTATCACCGGTATCGATGGCTTAAGTATTTCCGATACCTTGTGTGACCCCGACAAAATAGAAGCATTGGTTCCGCTATCGGTTGATGAGCCCACGGTTAGCATGACCTTTATTGTTAACGATTCTCCTTTTGCCGGTAAAGAAGGCAAGTTTGTTACTACCCGTAATATCAAAGATCGTCTTGATCAGGAGCTGATTCACAATGTGGCGTTGCGTGTTAAAGCCGGTGATACGCCAGATAAATTTGTTGTCTCGGGTCGCGGTGAGCTTCACTTGTCAGTATTGATAGAGACCATGCGTCGTGAAGGTTTTGAGATGAGTATTTCTCGTCCTGAAGTTGTTCAGAAAGTAGTAGATGGTAAAATTCATGAGCCTTATGAAATTGTTGTTATCGATGTAGAAGAGCAGCATCAGGGTTCCATCATGGAAGAGTTAGGTTTGCGCAAAGCAGAAATGACCAACATGGAGCCCGACGGAAAAGGACGTGTGCGCCTTGAGTTTATGATGCCATCACGGGGTTTGATTGGTTTCCGTGGTTTGTTCCTGACGCTGACTTCAGGCTCGGGCATTATGACCAGTATTTTCGATCATTATGGGCCCGCTAAAGAAGGTGATGTGGCTAAGCGCCAGAACGGTGTGTTGGTGAGTATGGTGAAAGGTAAAACAGCAGCCTATGCGTTGTTTAATATCCAAAGCCGCGGTCGTTTGTTCCTAGGTCATGCCGTCGATATCTACGAAGGACAGGTTGTTGGTATTCATTCGCGCAGTAATGATTTGGCGATTAACCCTATCAAGGGTAAGCAGCTAACTAACGTACGTGCCTCGGGCACGGATGAGGCGCTAACACTGGTGCCGCCGATTACCCACACGCTTGAACAGGCGTTAGACTTTATTGAAGACGATGAGTTGGTTGAAGTGACGCCTGAAAGTATTCGTATTCGTAAAAAGTTACTGACTGAAAATTTGCGCAAGCGGGCGGGTAGTTCTAAGTTGTAAGAAAAATGTTTAGCGTGGCTTGCGGTAAGATAAGCCGCTAGAAAAAATGGCTCTATTAGAATAATAGAGCCATTTTTTTTCGTCTTTTTTGTATGGTTTGTTCGATCCGCAAAATGCTTTGTCATGACGGGGTTAGAAAAATAATAATTAACCCCCCCCTCAGCTAATCGCCACCTTGATTGCCAATAAAATAATCAGTACACCAAAGACTTTTTCAATATTGCTGCCATAGGCAGAAAATCTTTTTGTGATACTTTGGTTGGTCGCCAACACCGCCACCAATGAATACCACAATGCATCGATGGAGGCGGCTGTTGCCCCCAAGATTAATTTTTCTGTGATACCTGTATCGGCTTTTATAAATTGGCTGAACAGGGCAAGGAAAAATATTGAGACTTTGGGGTTCAAAAAAGCCAATAGAAAACCGGTCCGAAAACTTTTCCAGTGGCTGCTAGTACTCGCGTCCACGTTGGTTTCTGACGTTCTCTCGTTATTTTTTTCGGGTAGTAGATGTAATGCTTTCAGGCCGAGATAAATTAAAAATGCCGACCCCATTAATTTTAAACCATTGAAAAGGAATGGGTTTTCGATAATCAGCAAAGCTAAACCAAGAGCGGCTAGCATGGCGTAACAGCCAATACCGATACCGTGTGCTAAGCCTGCAATCAGTCCGCTGTTACGGCCATATCGCGATGAAATACGGATCAATACCGCAGCACTAGGTCCTGGGCTCATCGCGCCCAATGTGCAAAGTGTAACGAAGCTTAACCAGCTTGTTAAATCCATAGTGTTTTGTTTCTAGCGGAAAATAAAAAAGGGCGCCGAAGCGCCCTTGTGTTTTATCGTTCGTTTAAAACTCGTAGCTAATTGAGGCGCCGATAGTTCTTGGACGGTTACGAACAGTTGGATCGGTATTTGGGAAGGTGAAAGCAATCGCATCGTTAAAGCCGTAGATGGCTTCTTCGTCAGTTGCATTATCCACAAACACCACCGCTTCCCAACCATCTTGGCTAGAATAACCAGCTCGTAGATCAAGGATGCCATAGTCGTCGCGAACGTTACCTGAATCAATACCGGCACCCGTTAAGTCGTCGCCTGCTTGACCAGGGAGTTCTAAGGTTTCATCGACATAGTTGTAGCTGCCGATGAAAAACGCTTCGCCATTTTGTAATGGCATCACGTAGTCCAGCGCAACGCTGTAGCTAAGCTCAGGTACGTCTGCAAACTTATCGCCGCCTTCAATGCTTGCTTCAGGAACGTCGTCCTTAAATTCAGCATCAATATAGCCAAAGCCTGCATTCAGTGTCAGGTTCTCAGAAATGGCAGCGGTCAGCTCCAGTTCAATACCCGTGCTTTCTGCTTCGCCCACATTGGTGGCGAAGTTATTGCCGCAGGTAGAGCTGGTAGTAACGACTTGTTGGATATCTTCCCATTTCACTCGGTAAACAGCGCCGTTAAAACGGATGTTTTCGTTAATCATGGTTTTCCAGCCGAATTCAGTGTTTTCTACCTTGTCGCCTTCATAGATATCTGGATCACTCACACCCAGCGCAATTAAGTCATTGTTACAGGCAAAAGGAATCGGGTCGGTTGGGTCGGTGCTGCGAGGAATAACGCGGTTGACACCACCTGGGCGAGTACCATCCGACAGGGTGCCGTAAATTTGCGCATCTTCATTGAGATGGTAGGTGACGGTGAGCTTAGAGTTCATTTCATCATCGCTAAGCTTTTCATCACGTACGTTTGCCATGTCGCGACCTTGGTCGCCGTTAAAGGCAAAACCCCAGTTTTCTTCTAGGAAAGTGTAGTCGTAATCCAAACTACGTAGACCGACAGTGACATCCAGCTTCTCAGTAAAGCTGTAGGTTACCTCACCAAAGAACGCAGTTTCTTCGTACTTTTGATACTTCTGGGTGTTGGCTAAACCATTGGCAGTGGCGCCAGATGCGTTCCAGCCACGGTCCATACGATAGCCAGAATCTGACTCAGCGTCCTTTTGGTATAAACCGACAATCCAGCTTAAGGCCGAATCAGAGTTTGACGATAAACGGATTTCCAGTGTTGAGTCATCCAGTTCTACTTCTTCATCTGAGAAGCCGGCCTGTGGTGGTGGGTTAATGCCGATGATAGCGAAACCGTCAGAGATATCTTCAACATTACTAAATTCTCTGTCCATCACCGAGTAACTGGCCATCAATGTAAACATTTCAAAATCATGGCCGTAGGTTAAATTAGCCATGGTAAATTCATCTTCAAATGGCTCTGGCGCATCAAAAGGCGATAGCTGTTCGTAGTCGTAGATTGGGCCGTCAAAGTTGGGTTTACCATCCATGTCGGTAGTTTGGGTAAATATAGATGGCTGAATGTAGGCGTTATCACTGATGTTGAAACGCAGTGTGGCTCTAATAGAGGTGGTTTCTTCCGTATTTACATCTTCTGCAAATGTCTCTCCGGTAGTGCTACTTACGCGATCAAAGTAACCGTCGTTGTCGGTATATGAGGCGACAACGCGTAGGGCTGCTTTTTCACCGAGTGGCGCGTTGACCATACCTTTGGTGGAGTAGTTGAACCCGCCTTCTTCAGTTGTAGAAACTTCTGCAGCTACTTTGCCTTCAAACTCGCCAATCACTGGTTTGTTGGTAATCAAGCGCACAGTACCACCCATTGAGCTTGAGCCGTATAGTGTGCCCTGTGGTCCGCGCAGTACTTCGACACGTGCAAGGTCAAACATCTTTGGGTCGACAATGGCTTGGGCAAAAGAGGTTGATGATCCTGATGAAATGGTAGTAACCGGCATTTCATCAATGTAGAAGCTAACAGTTGAGGCGACACCGGTGGCGGCAGAAATACCGCGGATATTTAATTTGGTACGGCCTGGACCTGCTGAGCGAAACGACACCGACGGTATGCTGGTAGCAATATCGGTAAAGTCGGCATCACCCATTCGCTCTAATCTATCACCAGAGATGGCAGCGATGCTCATCGATACTTCTTGCAGGCTTTCTGAGCGTAAAGAGGCTGTAACAACAACTTCTTCGAGCTCGGCCATAGCACTACTGGCAATGCTGAGTCCGATGGCGCTGGCGAGTAAATTGCGTGCGTATTTACGCACTGTGAGATGATTCATAATATTTCCCCTAGTTAATTGAAAGCAATCTTATAACGGGTGTATTTATTATGGTTATAAGACTAACTTAAATATTATAGTCGGTTTTAGTCTACAAAAGGTGGGTTTTAGGCTTAATTTACTGTTGATGCTGTTATCGACTCAGCGCCTATACTAAAGTGTGTTGCCGCTAAACCCGCCTTTAGAAATATAGGGCGTAAATATTCTAATAAGAGTTTTTTATATGGCCTCCAGAGAACAGTTTTCCTCCAAAACCGGCTTTGTCATGGCCGCCGCCGGCTCCGCTATTGGGCTGGGTAATATCTGGGGTTTTCCTACCCAAACCGCTTCTAACGGTGGCGCCGCCTTTGTGGTGGTCTATTTTCTGATGGCTTTTTGTTTAGCTTATCCGGCGTTAATGGCTGAGTTGATTATCGGGCGCCATGCACGAGCTAACGTTTTAACCGCCTTGCGCGGTATTGCCACTGGGCCTTTTAGTCGTGGCTTGGCCACCGGCGTTGGTTGCTATGGGGTTATCATCGCCAGTCTTATTTTAAGTTTTTACGCCATCGTTGCTGGTTGGATGCTGGCTTATTTACTGGAGTCGATAACCTCTATGTTTGGTTGGCAGGCGGCGGGTGATTGGTTGGTTAACTTCAGTACCGAGCGTAATGTTATTTTCATGGCGATTTTCATGGCTTTCACCATGGCTATTATTGGCCGCGGTGTTGCCGGTGGTATTGAAAAATGGTCGACCCGTTTGATGCCTCTGCTGATGATGATTTTAGTCGGTTTAATTATTTATGTATTAAACCAAGATGGCGCGGAAGAGGGGTTGAGAGTTTATTTGCTGCCTGACTTTTCGCAACTTAGCCCGCGCTTAATTATTGATGCCATGGGGCAGGCGTTTTTCTCGCTTTCTTTGGGCGTCGGTACCATGTTGGTTTATGGATCTTATCTAAGTGAGAAAGAAAGTTTGCCCGCGCTGGGCGCAGCGGTGACTTTAGTCGATGCCGGCATCGCATTTATTGCCGGCATGTTAATTATTCCGGCCATTTTTGTAGCGCAAAAATACGGCGCCACTATTTACACCGACGGCGGTCAATTAATAGCGGGTCCAGATTTAATTTTTCAAGTTTTACCGGTGTTATTTGATTCGATGGGTGAGGTCGGATTGTATGTCGCGTTTGCATTTTTTATGTTGATGTCTATTGCCTCATTAACATCGTCAATTTCTATGCTGGAAGTTCCGGTATCATTGACCACAGAAGAAACCTCCGCTACTCGTATGCAAGCAACCTTGATAATTGGCAGTATAATTCTGTGTGTGTCGACGGTTATCCTACTTAATTTTGATCAGCTATTTGAGTTTGTCATCGATTTAACCACTGTTTATAGTCAGCCCTTACTAGGGGTGATGATTTGCCTATTTACTGGCTGGATTTGGCATCGTGATAATTTATTGCAGGAGATTAAGCGTGGCCACCCCGACATTGAGAAAGGTTTATTTTGGAAGCTGTGGCCAGGATATGTTAAATTCTTTTGTCCCGTGTTAATTATGGCGGCGTTTATACAAAGTATTATCTAATGTTTTCTGCGTTAGTCGGTCTTTGGTTCGACTTTTTTAGTCACTCGCTTTATAAAAGCGGTTTTTCAATAGTTGTAGTGCATATAACGGTGTGCGGCTTATGATGACTTTATACCCTGAAATTAAACCCTATCAACGCCACTGCCTAGCGGTGGATGACCCCCACCAATTATATCTTGAAGAGAGTGGCGACCCCGAGGGTATTCCGGTGTTGTTTGTTCATGGCGGCCCCGGTGCCGGTTGCGATAAAAATAGCCGACGATTCTTTGATCCAGAACGCTATCGTATAATCGCCTATGACCAACGCGGAGCAGGGCGCTCTACTCCTCATGCCTCGTTAGAAAATAATAATAGCCAAGCGCTGATTGCCGACATCGAAGCTATTCGTGAATTCCTGGGTATTGAGCAGTTACTGTTGTTTGGTGGTTCTTGGGGTTCTACCTTGAGTTTGCTATATGCTCAAGCTTACCCTTCGCGGGTAATGGCTTTAATTTTACGCGGTATATTTTTGTGTCGCGATCAAGACTTGCAATGGTTTTATCAGCAGGGTGCCAGCAAAATTTTCCCCGATTATTGGGAGGATTATGTGCATCTGATAGCGCCGGATAAACGCGATAATTTTATTAATGCCTATTATGATTTGTTAACTGGAGATAATGAGTTGGCGCGGATGGGCGCCGCCAAAGCGTGGTCGTTGTGGGAGGCGCACTGTGCGACATTGCGACCTAGTCATGAAGTTGTCGAGCATTTTGGTGATCCGCATACCGCGCTGGCATTAGCGCGTATAGAAGCCCATTATTTTATCAATGATGCCTTTATCGAGCCCAATCAAATTTTAAACGATGTCGATAAACTAGCGGGTATCCCCGGTATTATTGTGCATGGTCGTTACGATATGGTCTGCACTTTAGATAACGCTATGGCGCTACATAATATCTGGCCAGACAGTCAATTGCATATCATACGAGACGCTGGCCATGCGGCATCTGAACCAAGTATCACTGATGCGCTGGTGCGGGCTACCCGCGATATGGCAAAGCGATTTCGTCCCGATCAGAGTGGCGACGATGCCTCGAACTAGCGGCTAATAATTTTTTATATATCGTTATAGGATATTTTTTGAAAGCACTAATACAGCGAGTGACTAGCGCCAGTGTCACTGTCGAGCATGAAGTCGTTGGCGAAATCGGCCAAGGCTTATTGGTATTGTTAGGCGTTGAGCGAAATGATGATGAGCAGGCGGTGGTAAAAATAGCACAGCGTCTCACTGCTTATCGGGTGTTTGCTGATGACGCAGGAAAAATGAATCTAAGTGTTAAGGATATTGCCGGCAGTATTTTATTAGTTTCGCAGTTTACCTTAGCGGCGGATACGCGCAAAGGCTTGCGGCCTGGTTTTTCTACAGCGGCTGAGCCGATAGCGGCGAAACGGATTTATGAGTTACTCATAAGGCAACTGAAATTACAGGGGGTTAAAGTGCAGTGTGGGCAGTTTGCTGCGGATATGAAAGTAGCGCTGGTCAATGATGGGCCGGTTACTTTTTTACTGGAATGTTAATCAATCGTTTTTGCATCATACGGTATTGCGTTTCTATTCCAATAATAATGATTTATTAAACATGACCAACCGAATGGGCTCCTTGCGGATATCGTAAATAAGCACATAAGTGGCTTGATGGTCGGCTGCCGGTACCTCTAACCTCCAGGAGCGCCCGTCGATGAGAAAGTTCATTGCCCCTTGATAGACGGCTGCTTCCATGTGGTATTGGTCGTGGCCCAGATAACTGAGAAAATCTTGTTGGCTAAATGCGACACCATTGTTAATACCTTTAACAGTAATGACTTTGTCGTCGGATTCATCCGAAGTTCTGCCATTAAACAATGCTAATAAGCGCAGAAATTCATCTTCAGCAACCTGTTGGTCGGTTGCTATAGTGATTGTTTTACCATCGCCTTGTTCTGGTCGACTGAGTCTGGCTTGTTGTTTGAGGAGCGCTTTTAATCGCAATACGTCTTTGCGCGCGGCTTGATTATTGGACAGGTTTTTAATCAGCTCGGGTAAATTACTGTTGAGCGCTTTATTGAGAGCGATATCTAAAGCGGTTAATGGTTTGCCTCTTTCTAGGGTGGCAAGCAACAGCCATTGCTGGGATACCAGCTCGCTGATGTTAGTAATTAACATGTCGGCGATGGCAATCGAATCTTTTAGTTCGGCTATTAGGTCTGGATCTGCCATGCCGTTATCGGCTTGTTGCTGACTTAATGACAGCTCTTTTAGATAGAGATTTTTTTCTTTTCGCAGCAATAAAACATTGCGCTTGTTTTCGAATAATTCCTTGCGGGCTTTATCGACGGGTTCACTGTGGGCAGCAATACTGCATAACGTTAGCAGTATTGCTGATATGTAGATGCGAAGCGCGGGCATGAATAATTCTGGCTGTGGTTGAAAGTCATTAGAGAAACCATAGCACTTTTTTGCGGATAAAAAGCGGCTAATTTTTATCCGTGCTGATGGCCACCAATTCCATGCGCATGACCATGTGCCACTTCTTCTGCCAGAGCTGCACGAACGTCGATAATTTCAACATCGAATTGCACGGTTTGGCCGGCCAGTGGATGGTTAAGATCGACATCGACGCTGAACTTACCGATTTTAACGATGGTGGCTGTTTTTGTACCTTGGTTAGTGTTCAGGCGAACTATTTTACCGAGCTTAAGCTTGCCTTCATGTTTTAAATATTTGGCCGAAATTCGATCGGTATTGTCAGCTTGATTCAACCCATAGGCCAGATGGGGTTCTAGGGTGGCGCTAAAGCAATCACCGGTCGCTTTGCCGATCATGGCGTGCTCTAAACCGGCAACCGTGTTGTTGTGGCCGACCAGGCACATGCTGGGTTGATCACCTCGAGTGGTTTCTATCTCTTCACCCGCTTCATTGCGTAGGCTGTAATGGAAGGTGACAACGGTATCGGTAGTGATGCTGGTCATAGTATTTGGTTTGCTGGTTGAGGCGAGTGAGAAATATCTGGGCTGCGATAATAAGGGCTTTCACGCCGTCTCACAATAGGTTGTTGAGCCCTTGTCGGCAACCTTCTATGATGTGTCTATGGCCGATATCCTTCCCTTCAAAAAACCTGCACAAAAAGCAAAGCGCAAGCCCGCCAAGGGCAATACTCTGTGTCGGCAAGGGCATCATCGCTGGAAAATAGTTAATAATCAAAAGTTCGACGTAAAACAGGGGCGATTGGTGACCTTGTCGGAGTGCAGCCGGTGTGGCAAGCGGCGTGTACAGGCAGTGTGAGGCTGGCCTAAAGCTGTTGGCTTATAGTGTCGAGCACTGAGCGAGTTTCAACTTCGCCTTCAGCCGCGCCCATTACCAAGGCAAGACCGCCGATATGCTCGACAATGACATTTTTAATCGGCAGGTTCATTTCATCGGATGCATCGCGTAGAAATAGTAAGGCGCGAGCACTGATATGATCAATCAACTCTTGCTGGGCATATTGGCTGAATTTTGCGATTGGGGTTAAATTGTCGCTGGTTTGCAGGGTATCTCCTCATCGTATAAATATTGTGGCACCATGCAGATGCCGGCTGCAAGTATTCATTAGCGACTATACCGCTGATAACTGCAATTAGATTAAATAAATATCACACAGCGCTGGCGTAAGCCTTCATATACCCTGTTTTTAGCTAGTAACAGACTGATTTATAAGGGATAATCTGCCAATTGGCATTACTTAAATAAACGGAAAAAGCTATGTCCGACGAGTTCCATATTGCCGCTGACGGGGTTGAGCAGATCGCCCTGAAAACCTACACCGAGAAAGCTTATTTGGATTATTCCATGTACGTTATTCTCGATCGGGCTTTGCCCAATGTCGCTGATGGCCTTAAGCCGGTGCAGCGCCGCATTGTTTATGCAATGAGTGAGCTGGGTTTAAAAGCTGGCGCCAAGTATAAAAAGTCTGCCCGTACCGTTGGTGATGTGATCGGTAAATATCACCCCCATGGTGATAGTTCGGTATATGAAGCAATGGTGTTAATGGCGCAGGATTTTTCTTACCGCTATCCACTGGTCGATGGCCAGGGTAACTGGGGTGCAAGCGACGATCCTAAATCTTTTGCCGCGATGCGTTATACCGAGTCGAAGCTGACTGCTTATGCAGAGTTGCTGTTATCTGAGTTAGGCCAGGGCACGGTTGAGTGGCAGCCCAACTTTGATGGCACTATGGAAGAGCCGAAGATTATGCCGGCGCGGGCGCCATCGGTGTTGCTCAACGGCACCACCGGTATTGCGGTTGGTATGGCGACGGATATTCCGCCGCATAATATGCGTGAAGTGATTAGCGCCTGTCTCAGTTTGTTAGATGACCCCAAGCAAGGCATAGAGCAAATCTGCCAGCATATCCAAGGGCCAGATTATCCCACCGATGCTGAGATCATCACCCCCTTAAGTGATATTCAAGCCATGTATCAAACCGGCAAGGGTTCGATCCGGATGCGGGCGTTATGGCAAAGAGAGGGCACCGACATAGTTGTCACAGCGTTACCGCATCAAGTGTCGGGTTCGAAAGTGCTGGAGCAAATCGCGGGTCAAATGCAAGCCAAGAAGTTGCCGATGGTAGCCGATTTGCGGGATGAGTCAGATCATGAAAACCCCACTCGCTTGTTGATTATCCCGCGTTCTAATCGGGTTGATATTGAGCCAATGATGAACCACTTATTTGCCAGTACTGACCTTGAGAAAACCTATCGAGTTAATCTCAATATGATCGGTATTGATGGCCGTCCCGAAGTAAAATCTTTAGATAAGATTTTGACGGAGTGGTTACAGTTTCGTACCGATACCACGCGTCTGCGCTTACAGCACCGCTTACAAAAAGTCGAAGAGCGTTTGATGCGCTTAGCGGCTTTGATGATTGTGTATCTCAACATCGATGAAGTTATCCGTATTATTCGCGAAGATGAAAAACCTAAACAGGTGCTGATGGAGCGCTTTGATTTAGTGGAGATGCAGGCGGAATATATTCTTGAAACCAAGTTGCGGCAGTTAGCGCGGTTGGAAGAAATGAAAATTCGCGACGAAGAAGATAGCTTAGAAAAAGAAAAAGACTATCTGGAAAAAATTATTGGCTCTAACCGGCGCTTAAAAACGCTGGTGCGTAAAGAGCTCGAAGAAGTGTCTGAGCAATATGGTGATGCCCGTCGCTCGCCTATTGTTAACCGCGAAGATGCAAGAGCCTTTAGCGAAGAAGAATTAATGACTACTGAGCCGGTAACCGTGGTGTTGTCGGCCAAAGGTTGGATACGCTCTGCCAAAGGGCACGATATCGATCCGCAGAGCCTGAACTATAAATCAGGTGATGGTTTTCATTTGGAGGCCAAGGGTAAGTCTAATCAATCGGTGGTGGTGTTGGATTCAGGTGGTAAGGCCTATACGGTTGCTGCTCATAGTTTGCCATCGGCGCGGGGTCAGGGTGAGCCACTGACGGGGCGGATTAATTCACCGTCCGGCGCCAGCTTTGAAGGCTTGATGATGGGTGGTGACGACGACCTCTATCTGCTGGCTTCTGACGCCGGCTATGGTTTTGTGGTTAAACTCAGGGACATGCAAACCAAAAACAAATCCGGTAAAGCAGCATTGAGTTTACCGAAAGGCAGTCAGGTGTTACAGCCAGCGATGCTCGGTGACGCAAATATTGATGGAGCTTTTGTGGTGGCAGTGAGTAATGAAGGGCGGATGTTGATCTTCCCCTTAACCGAGTTGCCAACCATGGCTCGGGGTAAAGGCAATAAAATCCTGTCTATCCCCACCAGCCGATTACAAGCTCGCGAAGAGTTTTTGGTGGCAGTGTCTGTGATTAAGTCTAGTGATACGTTGCGGGTCTTCGCTGGTAAGCGTCACGTCAATATGAAGTTTAGCGAATTAGATCACTACGTTGGTGAGCGCGGTCGTCGCGGCCATAAGTTGCCTAGAGGCTTCCAAAAAGTTGATCGCGTCGAAGTTGTTAGCAAGGATAAAACGCCGAAAGATACTGGTACTTAATTCGGTCTGTTAATTGTGGTGCGGCTAGAAGGCGCTTATTGCAGCGCTTGTAACTGCCGATTTAACAGCGTGCTATAGGGCGCTAACAGACGGTCGATAATGATCTCGCTCGCTTCAGCCTGCGGACGATATTCAATACGTTGCTTGATGCTGTGGTGGTCGCCAACAGTACTGGCCGCTTGCAATTGATTACTGTCGCTGGCAAGCGACGCAGAATTCTCGATAGCTATCTGCAGGGCGAGCTTTCTCGCCAAATCATTGTGGTCATCGCCGCGCTTATCGGTGAACAGACTGAGCCCTGAGGCTAGCCTGATAGGCATCGATTGCGCCCATTCTTTAATCAGTAAGCCTGCGCATATGGCACGGAATGGGTGGTCCTCAGTCGACTGTTGCGTCTTGCCGGTATTATTGTTTTGTGAGTCGCTGTTGTCTCCAGCATAAAACTGTAAGCAAAAGCTGTCACTGCTATAAACGTCTAGCTGGCCTTCATAGAGTTTGCAGATTAACTGCAGACGTTGCTGTAAATTCTGCAACAATTGGTTGCCCTGAGCGCTATTAAAACGCTGCTGTAAGTCCGCGATATTGCTGACTTTCACCACCAATATCGCTCGGTGCTTAGGCTGCTTGGCGCGTTGTTCTGCTTGTTGGGCGGGACCTTTAATGAGCTGTTTGGCTAAGTATTGCAATTCGTCTCGGCCGCGATAGTTAATCCGGCTATTGGCTCGCTGTTGTGGTTTTTCGATACCACAGATGGCGGCTAAATCCATCAGTAAGGCACCGAAGAATTGGCCGGGTATACGGCCCAGTACAAAACAGGCGGCGGCTAATAATAAGGCCAGTAGGGCGAGTTGACGAGTATAAGCACTTGCTTGTTGTTGCAGCGGAGTGGAGTCCAGGGTGATCACCGCATAACCGGCGATACTGTCTTGAAAGGTAATAGAGGCCGATAGCGATAAACCTTTGCTGTTGCGAACGCCGGCCGCAGCGATGGAGTTATTTTCTAGATCGTAGATGCTGCTGCGCAATACGATGGGGCTTTCTACCAACTTATTTAACAGCGATTGCAGGCTTAGCTTATCTCCTTGTACCAGCGGGTTACTGGCATCTCGGGCCAACTGTTTAACAATGCTGTCGCCGAATAGTTCGGCGCTTTGGCGAATAAGTTGCCGATCAGTTTGTAAGCTGGCGATGACTAAAATAGTCGAGGTCAGCAAACTAAGCGTTGCACAAGTGAACGCCGCTTTATTGGCTAGCGTGAGGCCGAGAAATTTATCGAGAATATGTTGTTTAAATAACATGCTTTTTTCGTTGTTGTTGCGTCTGATAAGCGTTGTTGCCGCTCAATTGATATTGGCTATGACGGTTAAGCATTAACTATAGTCTAACTAAAGCCCAAGATCGCCATAAGTCAGCCTGCTATTTGGTTGATTGCGCTGCTGCCGTTACAATAGCGCAAATGCACAAAATGAGCGTTGTTAAAAAGTAACTTTTACAAAGTAAATATGAAGACAGGTGGACAGTTGTGAAAGAAATTATTTTGGTCAATATCGCCGGTGATGATAAGCCTGGCCTGACTTCATCGGTGACCGAAATTCTGGCGGGTTATGATGTCAATATCCTCGATATTGGTCAGGCGGTGATCCATGATACCTTGTCACTGGGTATTCTGGTGGAGGTGCCCGCAAGTGCCGAGTCGTCGCCATTATTAAAAGATATTTTATTTCGTACCCATGAGTTGGGTCTGAGTGTGCGTTTTTCGCCGATTGATGAAGATAGCTATCAGCATTGGGTTAATGGCCAAGGCAAGACGCGCCATATTATTACCCTATTAGCGCGAATGGTCACCGCTGAGCATTTAGCCGCTGTTACGGCCGTGGTGGCGCGTAACCAACTCAATATCGATCGTATTGATCGCTTGTCAGGCCGCGTGCCGTTGGCGGGCGTAGCGCTGCAGACCAAAGCTTGTGTGGAGTTTTCGGTGCGTGGATCGGTGACGGATATTGCCGGATTTCGGCGAGAGTTGATGGAATTGGCGAGTGAGTTGGATGTGGATATCGCCTTCCAAGAAGATAATATGTTCCGTCGCAATCGCCGATTGGTAGTGTTCGATATGGACTCGACGTTGATAGAAGCGGAAGTGATTGATGAGTGGGCTAAAGCGGCGGGGGTGGGTGATCAGGTTGCGGCGATTACTGAGCGGGCAATGGCCGGCGAGCTTGATTTTACCGAAAGCTTTAAAGCACGGGTGAGATTATTAAAAGGTCTGGATGAATCTGTGCTGGCCGAGATTGCGAAAAACTTGCCGGTGACCGAAGGTGCCGAACAATTGGTTTCTACCCTCAAACGTTTGGGATATAAAACAGCTATCCTCAGTGGCGGCTTTAATTATTTTGGTGCCTATTTACAAAATAAACTCGGTATTGATTATGTGTATGCCAATGAGTTAGAAATTGCTGACGGCAAAGTTACTGGGAATGTTACCGGAGTGGTGGTTGATGGTAATCGTAAAGCTGAGTTGTTGCGTCAGATTGCGGCGCAGGAAAATATCTCATTGGAGCAGTCGATAGCGGTAGGCGATGGCGCTAACGATTTACCAATGTTGAGTATTGCCGGTTTGGGGATTGCCTTTCGTGCCAAGCCGATTGTGAAAGAATCGGCCAAGCAAGCCATTTCTACGTTGGGCTTGGACGGTATTTTATATTTGCTGGGAATTGGCGACCGTTATACTCGGCAGTAGCTAAGTAAGTGCTAGGCAATATCGGTAAACTCATAATTCATATCGGTGGTTGGCCTCGCCATATAGCCACCCTGAATAAAATCGACGCCTATCTGCCAAAGTTGGGCGAGGGCAGCAGCGTTTTCTACACCGCTAATAATTGCCTGTGCTTGATTTTCATTGATACTGCTGACCAGGGCTTTTAAGGCCTGGGTATCGTTTGTTTTTAAGTCGTTGGTGAAAGACTGGGCAATTATTGCATAGTCAGCTTTGACCTGTGTCAGGTTTTTAATGGGGTCATCTATTTGCCCAAAATCGGTCACCGATACTTTGCAGCCAATGGCTTTAACCGCGTCGACAAACTGTATTGCCGGCTTCAGAAAATCGATAATATCCTGCTCCGTAAATTGAAATATCAGCGATTCTGGGGTTATATCCCCGGCTTTTAGTGCCACGCCTAACCATGTTATTAAACTTTCGTCTTGCAGCGTATTGGCGGTTAGGTTGATAAATAAGCGGGTATCTTGATTATTTTCTAGCAGCGCGGCCAGTTTTTTGGTGGCCTCAAGAATAATCCAGCGATCGAGTCGGGTGTTGAAACTGCTGAACTGAATAGTACCGAGAAACTCATCGGCACTGAGGGCTTCGCCTGCGGCGTTGGCCATGGTCGTGCTGACTTCATAGTGTTCTCCAGAGCTACCTCGCAGGCTGACAACCGGTTGGAACTGTAGGGCGAAACTGCCATCAGCGATGGCTTCTGCTAAGAAGTTATCAAGTTCACCATCGTTACCTGCATCGCCCAGTGCTTTTCTCTCTCGGACTTGCACATACGTTTCTACTCCGTTGCCGGTACCGCCATTAGTGTGCAATTGTTCGCTGGCGTTGAAGGCATAGTCGATGGCGTCACTGGCCGTCATTTCTATCTTGCCGTTGATGTTTACCAAGCCGATACTGGCAGTGCACTGGAATGACTGGCCGTTGAGTTCAATGATATGGTCCTCTAAAGCAGCACGTAATTGTTCTGCTTTTTGTTGGCCGGCATCAATGTGGGTGTCGTCCAACAATAGAGTAAAAGCATCGTCGCAAAAATGCGCCAAGAAGTTATTGTTAGTATCCTGCCTGCCAATAAATTCAGCGATATCTAACTGCACCTGATGGGCATTGGCAATGCCGTTGCGGCTGCGAATACTATTGAATTGATCGATAGCTAGGTGCATTAGACAGGATGTGTATTTTCCGGAACTGGCTTGTTTGATCGCGCTGTCGACCTGAGATAGAAAATAGTCGTAGTGGTAAAGACCGGTGGTCGGGTCTAGTTGACTGGACGCCGAACTATCACTGCTAGTGTTGGCTGCACCTTGATCTTTGATAGTGAGTTGTAGACAGTTTTCTTCGTCAAACACGGCGTTGCTGAGTTCCATGCGGGCACTAAAAATACCGCCGGCGTGGGTATTGCCGGTAAAGTTACAGTCGGAGCTGCCGTCACTGCCAGCTTGTGATTTCAGTAAGCTTTTAAACTTATCGTGATCAGCGGCGTCGATCAGGTCAATAATCGGCGCGCAATCTAATTCATCAGCAGTGTCGTAAGCAAAGCGATTAGCAAATAGTTCGTTGCAGTTAATGATCATGCCATCGGCAATATAGGCAACGGGGTCTTGGGATTGCGACATCAGCAGTTTGCTACGTTGCTCGGCATCGGCTAGTTTTTCTGTTAGCCGTTGTAACGTGCGACTTTGTTCCAGGTTATGCAGTTCGCGAAAAGCGGCATGGATCAATCGCTGCTCATCGTCCGGATGGATGACATCGCTGGCACCCGCTGATAGCGCCGACAGTGGATCGTTGCTACGCAGTACAATAACGGGCAGTTTAGTTGTCAGTTTATCCAGCTGTTGTAGGCACTGCGCTACGCTTATTTCCGGGTGTTTATCATCGGCAATGAGTAAATCCCAACTGTCATCTTCTAATAATTTATGCAATTGCTCGGCAGAATCCGCCCGTTGCGCGCGTGCAACACGACCAGCATTGCGCAATAAGCTGATTAAACGCTCGCCTTCGTTATCTGATTCATTGACTAACAACAGTTTGATGGTGCTTTTTCTGGCCATGAGTGTTCGGGAGTCCAAGCAGGATAGCGATATAGAGCCACGGGGTTAACTGCAGCGATATTTAGGATTATGCGCTTTTTATCGGCAACATAGCAGTATTCTTAACGTAAAAGTTATGTTTTTAGCAGTGCTATGCCGTTGTTATTACGTTTATAAATTCGTCCATAGTGAGTCGAAATCATCGCCGACATTAATGCCTTCATCGTCGTCGCTGGTGGGTGCCTCTATGGTGTTCATGCGTTTAAATTCAAATTGATTGTAGGCGCCGGTATCATTGAGCTTTTTGCCCAGCGTTATTTGTATTTCTTTGCCACGCTGGTTTAGCACAACTTTTACGCCAGTTCTAAACGGCACGCGGGGGGTCAACACAGTCATGGGCTGTTGCGTGGATTCTACCTCAGGCAGAACTAAGGCGCGCATATAGTCTGCTTGCTCGCCAGTTGTGCGCACAATTCTGGCGCCATAGGGTGCTGCACTCGGGTTTATTAGCTCCAAGCCTAGTTGGGTTTGCTGTTGGTTGCGGCTGACCCAGCGGATAACGGCAATGCTCCAGTTGTTGTTATGGGATTCTTTGATCCCGATAATTTCACCGGTCTTCACCATCATACTGTTATCTGAGGGGCATTCGATACAATAACCGTGGGCGCTGGAGTTCACCATTTGAACGTTGTGGCTGCGGTATTTTTGATTGCCGCCTTTTTGGTCTTTCTCGTTATTACGGATGTGGTAATCGATAGACTCGATAGCGACACTAGTACTCTCTGGGCTGGGGTCAAAAGAACTATCCCAAACATCTTTTGAGCGGACTTTGCTGTTCACTTTTAGAAACGGGTTGTCTTCGTCGAGAATTTGCATGTCGACACCGGACTCATGTGTTAAGGCATTAAAAGACATTTCATTGGAGACAAAATGGTGGGTGGCGCTAAGCCCTATTGCTAAATCCAGGCTGTCCTCGGCTTCTAGTCGAATGAACGTGCGTTTGCTCATGCTGCCCCAAGCGACTATTAAATGTCCCATCAGATCGACAGAGATTAGTTGGTTGCTATCGCCGGTGGCAATTTTTAGGGTGCCTGGCTCGGCTAGGCTGCGCAGTACGGAGATATCATTGACCAACTGTCTGGTGTCTAAGCTGAGCCACAGATCATTGGCGTCAGTGGTCAGTTCTTGATATACCGGCGGAGAGTTACCATCGAGGTCTAAGACAAACAGGCTTTGTGGCGTATAGGGTTGTAATTGGCAACGGCTGGCCCAGTCCACCATAGGTTTGAGCAAGCCGTTAAAATCTTCTTGCCGAAGTTGGTTGGGTCTAGCGCAACCGATAAGAAGCGCGCGAATATAATTATCTTCAATACTACTATCGCCATATTCAATATCTTCGATACGGGTGGTAAGTAATTTTTGTTGCTTTGCCAGTAGATAAAACTGGTGCAAGGTCTCCCAAGCGCCCGCTTTAATCGGCTCATACAGTTGGCAGCGACGAATAATATTGAGGCTGATATCGGTAATGGCGCGGTGAAGTGCTGGCGCAATCAATAGTGCGGGCTTGTTGCCAGTGCGTTTGCCCAGTGTTGCCGCATGGGTGGCAACGATGGTATAGCCGGTGGCTTGCAACTGGTGCAATGTATCAGCCAAATTAGCAACTTTACGGGCTTGTTCGGGCAGTACGATGGGCTGATTAATATAGTGTTTGGTGAGTGCGCGGCTAATAAAGTAAATCGGCTTTCGTAGTTTATCCAGTATCAGCAATCGCTTGTCGGGTAGCATCCGCACACGGTTTAGCTCAGATAGTGCCAGATATAACTGGCGTGAGGTTTGGCCGACATTCGTCATCGGCAAATGCTCGATCCAGTTATCTGCGGCCTCCCCTTCAAGACTAAAATAGCTGCTTCTATCCAGATCCTGACGAGGGACTTTAAGTTTAATGGGTGGGACTGTACTCATTCAGATGTGTTACTCGAGGTTGTGTTGTATGGCTTCTTTCGGCATATTTACCAGTATCTTACGAAATTTACTCCTACTTACTTTTAATTATATATCAGAATAAAGAAAATGCTGGCCTATTATGTCGACAAGCGGCGCTAATGCTCACTTTCAGATTTATCTTATGGGTGTTTTTGAGCTGGCGCCGGGCTCTTCTTTTACCAAGCGAGGCACTAAATAGCCCGGCAGAGTGTCTCGCATAGCGGCTACCAGCTGCAGCGCCTGGGTTTCATTAACCTGAAAATGGGCCGCTCCCTGGACCCTGTCTAAAAGGTGTAAATAATAGGGTAATACCCCGTATTGAAATAAGCGCTGGCTGAGCAGCGTTAGGCTATTGCTGTCATCATTGACCCCCGCCAGCAATACTGCTTGGTTAAGCAGGCTAATACCCGCCTGTTTAAGCTTCATTAGCGCG
>JBNMPW010000030.1:0-23484 GCA_051277205.1 Oceanicoccus sp.
AGCTTGGCTTGGCTGGGATAGTGCTGATTACCAATCGCTTCAACTTTGCTGCGCCAATTATGTAAATACATGGCGTCATCAGATTGTTTGGTGGCAACTGAGGTTAAGCGGCGAATACGAGGTCGTCTGGCGTAAGCGTATTGCTGAATATCCAGCCGCGCTTCAAGGCTGGCAATTTCCATGCTGCGCTTTTGAATAGTCATATCATCGCCGTCTGCGGGGTTCTGCTGTTCAATTTTCTGCTCTTGTTGCTGCTGCTGTTCGATCTTGCGATCACTTTGTAGGCTGTTGATGGTCGCTTGCAGAGCCTGCTGCGGCTTGCTGTTATTGGCTTGCTGCTGTTGCTGCACTTCGCGGATGGCGTTGTCTTGAAAGTCGGCGACATCGCGGCTAGTGATCAATGCCTTGTTTTCTAGTGTGCCGCTACCCTGTTGATTACTTTGAGCGAGAAAGTCCGCCTCGTCAGGGGCTTCTTGGCTGCGGTGCTGGGCGAGGGTGATTTCAAGCTTGGGGGCGGGGGCGGTTCGCTCTTGACGACTAAAGCTGACCCCGAGAATAAAGGCCGCATGCAGGGCTAGGGCAACACAAAAGGCAAAGCCTAGCCGGTCATGACTATTGCTTACGTCGTCGTTAGGACTAAACAGTGCGTTGTAGTAGTTAACTACGGCGCCCATGCGGTGCTGCCTTTTGGATTAGAATTGCAACGCTATCTGCTAGCGTTAGCAATCAGTGTGGTTGTATTTTTTCTGCGATG
Organism: Oceanicoccus sp.; assembly: GCA_051277205.1. Taxonomy (GTDB): domain Bacteria; phylum Pseudomonadota; class Gammaproteobacteria; order Pseudomonadales; family Dasaniaceae; genus Oceanicoccus. Next base: position 755 of record JBNMPW010000030.1, read on the forward strand.
CAGTCCATTAATGTCACAGCAATTTGGGTGCCATAATGGTTGTCGATTTCTCGTATACAGGTTGGGCTGGTGACATTTACTTCTGTCAGATAATCACCGATCACATCCATACCGACAAATAATAAGCCCTTTTGTTTAGCGATGGGGCCAACTTGGCTGGCAATCCAGCGGTCGCGCTCGGTTAAAGGCTGCGCGCGGCCAGTGCCGCCGGCGGCCAAGTTACCGCGGGTTTCGCCCTGAGATGGGACCCTCGCCAAACAATAATCCACCGGTTCGCCATCAATTAATAGAATGCGCTTATCGCCATCGACAATGTCCGGTAAATAGCGCTGCGCCATGATGGTAATGCGGCCAAAATCGGTTAACGTTTCGAGAATAGCCCCTAAGTTGTTGCCATCTTCTTTTACTCTAAAAATACCGGTGCCGCCCATGCCATCCAATGGCTTATAAATTACATCGCCATGTTGCTGGTGAAAATCGCGCAAGCGCTCATCGTCGCGGCTGACGATGAGTGGCGGGCAGCAATCGGGAAATTGGGTGGCAAACATCTTTTCATTACAGTCGCGCAGGCTCTGTGGCTTGTTGACGATCAATGTACCGAGCCGTTCTGCTGCTTCGAGGATATAGGTGCTATAGATAAACTCGTTGTCAAAAGGCGGATCCTTACGCATTAGTATCACGTCAAGCTCGCCCAGATTGATATCTTCTTGCTCACCTAATTGATAAAAATTGTCCGGGTCACGAAATACTTGCAGTGATCGAATTTTGGCCCGTGGCTCACCGACTGACTGGTAGAGATCTTGTTGCCGCATATAGCTGAGCTCCCAGCCGCGCTCAGCCGCCGCCCACAACATCGCTAAAGTGGAATCTTTTTTATAATTGGTTGATTCGATGGGGTCCATCACAACACCGAGACGAATTTTCATAGTTTGCTCATGATTTTTAGCAATTGACCGAAATATAAACCACTAGCACGGGTTAAAAGTCAAAGTTGCTAGCAGTTTCTCATTAATCATAGTGTGCGTAATCTGTATCGGCTTCTATACTTGGTTATTGGTATTGTATGTAGCAGCTTGTGAGGCTACGTTACGTTGCCAAGGGCGACAAAGCAATACTGAGAATAAATATTCTCGACTATGATTTAATAAAGTTTTGACTATAGTTTTACTATGTTTTTCTTATACTTATAGATAACACCTTGAAACCGTGTTAATTATTTAATTGGCTCTGGCATTCACATATATAGGCGTAGGTATGGAAGGTAATTTCCAAGATTTAAAAGTTATGGTGATCGATGATAGTAAGACGATTCGCCGTACCGCAGAGACCCTGCTGAACAAAGCCGGCTGCGATGTTGTGACAGCGACCGACGGTTTTGATGCGTTGGCAAAAATTGCTGACACGAAACCCAATATTATTTTCGTTGATATTATGATGCCGCGCTTGGATGGCTATCAGACCTGTGCCTTGATCAAAAATAATAGCGAGTTTAAACAAATTCCGGTGATCATGCTGTCCAGCAAGGATGGGCTGTTTGATAAAGCCAAGGGTAGAATTGTCGGATCTGACGAATATTTGACCAAGCCGTTTAGCAAGAATGAATTGTTAGGTGCTATACAGGCGCATGTTGGCACAGCCCAGCACTAAAATAGTTGGTTGAGGCCCAAGTGGCACAACTTTCACTGATTAATAGTTAGGATATCTATCCGGTGCAAGCACCCCTAACGCGGAGGAAATATGGCTCGAGTGTTAATCGTCGATGATTCGCCAACAGAGACTCATAAAATGTCTACAATTTTGGGTAAACATGGCTATGAAGTCATTACAGCTGAGAGCGGAGAAGAAGGTGTCGCTAAAGCTAAGCAGACTTTGCCCGATGTAGTATTAATGGACATCGTGATGCCGGGCTTAAATGGTTTCCAGGCCACCCGACAGTTGAGCAAAAATGATTCAACCAGGCATATCCCGGTGATCATAGTGACCACCAAAGATCAGTCGACTGATCGGCTTTGGGGTCAGCGCCAGGGGGCAAAAGGCTATTTGACCAAGCCAATAGATGACAGCACGTTGATGAGTGCTATTTCTGAGGTTTTGGCCTGATCAATAGCCGTGTGTAGAACAACAGTAACTTATAGGCAGTCAATAAATGACGACTAACGTGGAACCCTTTGCAGCATTGCTTGATATTGCTCAGCGTAGCGTGAGTAATGCTAAGGGTTTGCCGGCGCAGGCCGATATAAGGCCACATTGGTCAGGGGTTGGTTTTTTATTGGGCGGTCATCGATTTGTCGCTCCCATGGGCGAGGTTGTAGAGATTTTAGCGCAGCCACCAGCCACCCGATTACCGGGTGTGCAATCTTGGGTGCGTGGTGTATCCAATGTGCGAGGTCGTCTGCTGCCGTTGATTGATTTGGAAAGTTTTTTTGGTGGCAGTTTGGGCGCCCATAAAAGGCGTCGTGTATTGGCCATCGAAGTGGGTGAGCTTTATACCGGCCTTATCGTCAGCGAGGTCTTCGGTATGCAACACATGCCGGTAGATGACTTTCATGACGCTGTGCCTAATGATGTCGCCAGCTTGAAGCCATTCTTAGCCGGGTCATATCGTCATAATGGCGAAGTATGGTCGGTGTTTAGCCCTTATAAATTGGCACAAAATGCAGAGTTTTTTAATGCGGCGGCGAGTTAACTTGTTGTTCGTACGTAAGGAAGAAAGTAGTCACAATCAAGGTTGATCAAGGCACATCAGTGTCTATAATTGTTATGTTAACTAGTAGCGTGGAGCCTCAGGCATGAATGCTAAAACAAAAGGTGCGGCAGCTAGGCTGCCCACAAATCGATCCATCAGTTTTTTCCTGTTTTTGATGGTGGTCGGTATTCTTGGCGCAAGCTTCAATGCTTATGTCGTCTTAAGTGATGCCGACGATGATGCCCGTTATTTGGAGCTGACGGGCGAGCTACGGGTACTGTCACAACAGATATCTACTAGCTCTCGGCTGGCCACAGCAGGTGAGGCAGAAGCCTTTGACCAGTTGTCCAAGTCGCGCAATAAATTCAATCAGACCATAGGCCTGCTTAAAAATGGCAATAGTTCATTGCCATCGCCACAGAGCATGTTGGGCCCGGAATTGTCCGAACTTGATGGATTGTGGAGCCAAGTAAATACGGCATCGTCTACCATCGTTGATAATCGCGAACGTATATTGTTTTTGCACGAAGTTGCCAAAACCCTTAATGATTCGATCCCAGAGCTACAGGCCGAGTACAACAACGTTGTAGAAATCTTGTTAGAAAACCGCGCACCTGCTGAGCAGGTTGCGGTTGCGCAGCGGCAATCATGGCTGGCGGAACGGATCGCACGTAACGTTGATAACATGCTACAGGGCGGCGACGCAGCGAAAGACGCGGCGGACCAGTTTAACCTCGATGCGAGTTTGTTCGGATCGGTATTGAACGGCATGTTGCAGGGTAATAAAGCGATGCGTATTTCGCAGGTAACTGATAAAGACGCAAAGGCCTCACTTGAAGAAATTAACAAACTGTTTGAATTCGTAAGTGGTTCGGTTGATGAGATCTTTCAGGCTTCTCCCGATCTATTGAAATCGCGGAAAGCGGCTAACGAAATCGTAATCGATTCACCTCGTGTGATGGAATCTACCAGTAAGCTTGCAGAAGAAATCACCACCCTTGAAACCAAGCGTAGTCTCACCGGAATAACTGCCTTGTACTTTTTGGGCTTAACGCTGGTTTCCTTGGCTATGATCGGCATTCAAACTTTCCGCAATACTCAATCCCGCTTACGTGAAGAAGCTCAGACCAATGAGCGAAACCAAAATGCGATTTTGCGATTACTCGACGAACTCGCTGACTTGGCGGACGGTGATTTAACCACCACCGCCACAGTAACCGAAGATTTTACCGGCGCGATTGCCGACTCGGTTAACTTTACCATCGACCAACTACGGGTTCTGGTATCACAAATTAATGTAACGGCCGTGAAAGTATCCTCGGCGGCACAAGAATCTCAGTCAACGGCACTGCACTTAGCAGAAGCGTCTGAACACCAAGCGCAAGAAATTGCCGGTGCATCGGCGGCGGTAAACGAGATGGCGGTGACCATCGATCAAGTATCTTCAAATGCGGGCGAATCAGCCAGCGTTGCGCAGCGCTCGGTGGCAATAGCAAACACCGGCGCAGAAGTGGTGCAGAACACCATCAACGGCATGGATAACATCCGTGAGCAGATTCAAGAAACATCAAAACGGATCAAGCGACTAGGTGAATCATCGCAAGAGATCGGAGATATCGTATCGTTGATCAACGATATCGCTGACCAAACAAACATTTTGGCACTTAACGCTGCCATCCAGGCATCAATGGCAGGTGATGCAGGTCGAGGCTTCGCGGTTGTTGCGGATGAGGTACAGCGACTTGCGGAACGTTCTTCAGCGGCAACTAAGCAGATTGAAGCGCTGGTTAAAACCATCCAATCGGATACCAACGAAGCGGTTATCTCGATGGAACAAACTACCGCGGAGGTAGTACGTGGAGCGCGCCTAGCACAAGATGCGGGTACCGCACTCGAAGAAATAGAAAAAGTATCGCAGGAGCTGGCGGAACTGATTCAAAATATCTCCAATGCTGCACGCCAACAGGCGTCTTCAGCGGGTCATATTTCAAATACCATGAATGTTATTCAAGAAATTACTACTCAGACTTCATCAGGTACCACCGCCACCGCGAAATCAATTGGGAAATTGGCCGATATGGCTAATGAATTAAGTGAATCGGTTGATGGTTTCAAACTACCTGATCAGCAAACAAATGTAGAAGAGTTTGCCGTTGACGCAGAATACGATATCGACGATGGAAATGAACGGCCGCCAATGGCATTAGCGGCAGTCGAATAAACTGCCCAGTCACTGTTGCCAAATTGTTGCTAAGTTTTTTACTAAAGATCGGCAAAATAGAAATGCAAAAAAGAGAGAGCGCAGACGATGTCGAGCTGGTCTTATCAGGCGCCGTCGCCACTCAGTGATGAACAATATGCCCGTTGGCAGTCTCTGTTAGAGCAGCGCACGGGCATTTGTTTTTTACAGCACAAATTAATTTTGCAAAAAGGCCTAGGCCAGCGCATGCGCGAAGTTGGTGCTAAAGATTATGAACATTATTACCAACAGGTTAGCCAGGTACCAGATGGCGCCATTGAATGGGCAAAGCTGGTTGATAGAATTGCAGTAAAAGAAACCAGTTTTAATCGCGAACCGCAGTCTTTTCAAGTGGTGCAAAATTATCTAAAGGCCTTGTTGCAAAGAAAGCCTGCACAACGAGGTAATACCTTAGAGCTTTGGAGCGTAGGTTGCTCAACCGGTGAGGAAGCTTATCTGTTGGCAATGTTAGCCAAAGAAAGTATTGAGCAAACAGCTGCTGAATCCTTTTTTGGGGTGACGGCAACGGATATTAGTCCATCTGCATTGGTTATTGCAAAGCAGGGGCGATATTCACGGCGAAAAATTGAAAGCTTGCCTCAGCAGTTACGGGATAAATATTTTTCTGAGTTGGGAGCGAATGGTTTTCAAGCTGTGTTGTCTTTGCGTCAGCGGCTATATTTTGTACAAGGTAATATGTTGGCGCTAAAGAAAATGTCAACGCAGGCGATGGACGTGATCTACTGTCAGAACGTATTAGTCTATTTTAGCCGTGATCGGCAGTGGCAAGTGCTCGATGCATTAACAGAGCATTTAAAACCGGGAGGCCTATTAGTGATTGGTCCCGGTGAAGTGATGGGTTGGCAGCATGCGCAGATGCAACGGCATCAAGATTCTGCGGTGCAGGCTTATATAAAAAAACAATTTTTAGCTAAAGACTAAAAGGTTGGAAAAGTATGAGTGAGCGCCAAGATTTTATTGCGCTAGATTGGGTGGCTGGAGAAATTGAGGAAACCCTCAAACAGGCAGGCCTAGCCCTAGAGTCTTATATCGCAAATCGCGATGACAATACCAAGCTGCGTTTTTGCGTGACCCATATTCACCAAGTGCAGGGTACTCTGCAAATGGTAGAGTTCTTTGGTGCGGCATTATTAGCCGAAGAAATGGAAAGCCTCGCTCAAGCCTTAAGCCAGGGCAGCATTAAAAAAAGTAATATTGGTGATGCTATTGAAGTATTACAACAAGCGATCAATCAATTACCTCGCTACTTAGAAAAAGTTAAAGAATCCCGTCACGGTTTGCCCGCCACATTGCTTCCTGTATTAAACGATTTGCGTGCAGTCAGAGGTGAAAGTTTATTATCTGAAACCGTATTGTTTACTCCCGATATAGTGCTGTCGTCAACCGCTGTGGTCGGCGAGATAGCTTTGTCGCCAGAAGAGTTAACAGAAGTTGCCCATAAGCTCAGGCAGATGTTTCAAATTGCCCTACTAGGTTTGATTCGCGGCAATGACGTCAAGAAAAATCTAAACTTTTTAGCCAAGGTGTGTGCTCGCCTGGCTAAATTATCAGATGGTTTTGCCCTACAGTCGTTATGGCGGGTATGTATCGCAGTACTCGAAGGTTTATTAAACGGATCAATTGCCAGTAGTGTGGCTGTAAAGATTTTATTACGCCAAGTTGATCAGCAGATAAAACTCATTATTGACCAAGGTGCGACGGTGTTTGAGCAAGCACCCCCCGAAGGCCTGTTAAAAAACCTACTCTATTATGTGGCCCGTAGTAAATCCAATTCACGCTTCATCAAAGAAATCCAAGCCGAATATAAATTGGATAAAGCCCTGCTGGGTGAAGATGAGCTCGGTGACGAATCACTGGCAACCGCCGACAGCAGTGCCATGCGGGCTGTGGTTGAGGCCTTGGCGCAAGAATTAAACGACATTCAAATAGCGCTAGCTGAAGCCGGTGATAGCGAAGCAAAGTTGGCGGATGTATTGCCGTTGTTCCGTCGTGTCAGTGACACTATGGCCATTCTCGGTATGGGGTCATTGTTAAAGAAAATCCAAGAACCTTATACCCAGCTCGCCAGAGTCTTAGCCAGTCAAGATCCGATAGAACGTAACGTGCTCGAAATTATTAACAATCAGGTGACGACACTACAGGCGCAGTTAAATCCAAATGAAGTTATTGCCGACGATGAAGAAGAGCGGCCGTTGTTTAATGACAGCGAAGAAGCGCAGCAGCATCTTGATAAAGCGTTTGAGTCTGTATTGCGCGAATCTCGTAATGGACTTGAGCAATGTAAGGAATCAATTATTGAATTTGTGGCCAATCAATGGGACCACACATGCTTAGAAGATTTACCGGCATTATTGAAGGACATTCATGGCAGTTTGATGATGGTACCTTTGGCGGCGGCGGCGAATGTCATTAGCTCCTGCGAAAACTATGTTAGCTATCTACTGGCTGATCGCGTTGTGCCTGAATGGCAAATGCTCGATACCCTGGCGGACGCCATCACTTCGATTGATTATTACCTGGAGCGCTTGGTTGATGAAAATGGCGTTGAAGGTGATGCTATTTTGGAAGTGGCGATGGAAAGTGTTGCGGAACTGGGTTACCCCGTTGCGGCTGCTGCAAATGCAGCACAAACAGGAGGGCCAATAAACGCAATAGCCGATAATGGATCGCTAACAGCAGCTGAACTTGCCGAAGTCATTCCTATTTTATCGGCGGCAGGAGAAGACGAGCCAGCAACGCAATCTTTAGACGAAAGTGCAACAGTTACCAAACAGAAGATTGTAGACGACGCCATGGTGGCGCAGAATGACAACGAAGAAAATAAAATCGGCTCTGACATCGAGTCAGAGTTTGACCCTGAGATTGATCCTGAAATTGTTGAAATTTTTGTCGAAGAAGCGGGTGAGGTTTTAGAAACCATCAATGAGTTTCTACCGCTGTGGCAAGCGGATATTGATGATACTAATGCCAGCACTGAAGTTCGTCGCGCTTTTCATACCCTAAAAGGCAGTGGCCGCATGGTGGGGGCAACTGATATTGGCGGATTAGGCTGGGCAATTGAAAATATGCTCAACCGTGTGTTGGATAGTAGTATCGTGATGGACCAACCACGTTTTGATTTAGTGGCTGAAGTGGTAGCGCAAATCCCCGCTTTGGTAGCGGCCTTTGAGCAGCGTCAGTCAGTGGATCAAACGATGTTGCAAGCAATGATTGACCGCGCTGAAGCATTGGCGAAAGAGCAGTATCCAGTGATGATTGCGAGCGCTATTACTGAGGCGCCGCAAGATACTCAGAACGTTGAATGTGAAGAAACTGCTGAAGTCGAAGAAGAAATTGATACAGAGCTGCTGGAAATTTTTGCTACAGAAACCGGTGTCCATGGTCAGGTACTGGACAATTTTATTAGCCACTGTAAAGAACTAGCAGGCCCGGTCGAGCTTAGTGATGAACTACAGCGCGCACTGCATACCTTAAAAGGCAGTGCCAATATGGCTGGCATTATGCCCGTGGCAATGGTGGTGACACCGCTAGAATACGTAGTGAAGGAGCTGCGCGCCAGTCAGCTGAAAGTTGATCAGCCCTTGTTAGAATTATTAGAGCGCGGCTCATTGTTTATTAAGGTCGGCATTGAGCAATTAGCAACCACACCATTACAAACAATGCCTGAAACGGCGGTCTATGTTGATGAGTTGCACGCCTTATTGAAATATCGCATTGCTAATGCGGCCCTCGCCGAAACTGAAGAAAGTGGTATTCCGCCCGAGGCATTAAATAGCTTCTTAACCGAAAGTTTAGATCTAATTACCGAGATCTCTGGCAAGTTGGTACTTTGGCAGCAACATGATTTAGAGCTTTTTGAATTGCCGCAGTTTGCACAATTAATGTATGATTTTATTGATCATGCGAAAGCGGTCAATATGCATGCTGTTGTTGAATTCAGCCAGGCCATACAGGTTTTATATCGTCGCGCGGCGGACTGTGGTCTGGATGCGGGTGACGCATATTTTGATTTATCAAATCGAGCTAATGACGGTTTGATTGATATGTTAGATCAAATTGCTGGCCAGCAAACCCCAGTTTATGACGATATGCTGATGGTTGAAATTCAAGATTTTGAGTTTGATATTACCGATCTGCCGAGTAGTAGCGACGATACTAAGCTGGCGTCGGTCGCAATAACTGAGACTCCCACAACAGATATACCACCGGCAACAATGGCCGTTGATTTGCCGTTTGAAGATGAAGCCCTGCTCGACGCATTGTCTGATGACTTACTTGACGAAGGTGAAGTTTTTGAATTAGATCTGGGTTCTGCGGTTGGTGCTGTCATCCCTGTTGACAGCACTATGGAATTCGACGTCAGTGATGCAGATGTTAATGAGGCTGTAAACGACGGCATTGAAGAAGGTACTGCAAATCATAGTGACATCGAATTAGCGCCCAGTGAGATTGAAGATAATACTGAAGATGTGCCGGCCGAAGAAGTCGATGATGCCCTCACGGCTGACTCGGAAGTGCCAGTAGCGGATGACATGCTGATTACGGCCGCGATGACAGATTTTGCAGCTGCTGTTGCCGATATGGAAATGCCCACATTATCTACTGAACCGGAACCAGCGGCGTTAGTAGAGTCTCTCGTCGATACCTTGTTAAGTGATGTGCCGACTGTATCGCAAACTGATGACGAAGAAGATGACTTCGATGAAGAGATAATAGAGATCTTCCTCGAAGAAGCAGATGACTTGCTCGAAAATATTGATGAAGCCATTCATGGCTGGAACAGTGATCGCAGTAGCCGCAGTTATCTGGACGACTTATTAAGAATCCTTCATACCTTGAAAGGTGGCGCGCGGTTGGCGCGCCTAACGCCGTTGGGTAATTTGAGCCATAACTTTGAAACCTCTTTAATGGGCTTGGAGCAACAAAAAACTGATATTGACGACGACACTCTCAATAGCTTGCAACAATACCAAGATCAGCTACTGGCCCAAGTTACTGCAATTAAAGCCGGTGAGCCCTTAGCGGCTGTTGCCGAGATGGAGCAAATTGACCCCGCTGCAGAAGTTACGGCGTTGGTTGAGCCAGACGATATTGAAACGGCCGAAACTGTTGTCGATGAAGAATTAGAATTAGATTTAGATGACCTTGATGTTGATGCCGTCATGGTGGACGATGCTGAAGAAGATGCAACACCAGTCGTAGCTCCACAAGCTGAAGTCATTGAGCATGTCATAGGGCAGTTGCGAGAAGTTTCTGCTACCCAAGTACCGACATTGGCTAACGACCCTGCCGTTAAAAAAGGGCCGCAGGAAGTTGTAAAAGTTTCGGCGCATTTATTGGGACAGCTGGTTAACTTGGCCGGTGAGACTTCTATTTCTCGCGGCCGAGCCGAAGAGCAGATTTCAGAGTTAGTATTCTCCCTCGATGAAATGCAAATTACCGTCGATCGCCTGCAAGAACAGGTACGGCGTCTTGATATGGAAACTGAGCAGCAAATTCTCTTCCGTCAAGAGCAGGTAGAGAGTGAAGGTCTCGAAGGTTTTGATCCGTTAGAGATGGACCGTTATTCACAATTACAACAATTGTCGCGCTCGTTATTGGAATCATCGTCCGACTTGATCGATATTAAGACCACGTTGGCTGATAAATCTCGCGACATGGAAACATTGTTAATCCAGCAGTCACGTATTAATACAGAACTGCAAGAAGGGTTGATGCGTTCACAGATGGTTCCGTTCTCAAGAATGGTGCCACGGCTGCGACGAATTATTCGTCAGGTAAGCGGCGAGCTTGGTAAAAAAGTTGATTTCCATTTAGATAATGTCGAGGGTGAATTAGACCGTAGCGTATTGGAACGGATGGTAGCACCATTGGAGCATATGCTGCGTAACGCTGTTGATCACGGTATCGAATCTGCAGATCAGCGCCGTGAGGCAGGTAAATCAAGCAAGGGTTCGGTGACGCTAGACTTGGCCCGCGAAGGTGGCGAAATCGTTTTAACCTTAACCGATGATGGCGCCGGCATTAACCTTGAAGCGGTGAAGAAAAAAGCGTTAGAGCGTGGCCTGATCGAACCTGGTGTTGAGATTAGCGACCGAGAAATCATGCAGTTTATTTTGCAGTCAGGTTTTAGTACGGCGGCCGAAATTACCCAGATCTCTGGTCGCGGTGTCGGCATGGATGTAGTGCACAGTGAAATAAAACAGCTCGGCGGGTCAATGGATATTGATTCAGCGCAGGGTAAAGGTTCGAAGTTTACCGTGCGCTTACCATTTACAGTGTCGGTTAACCGCGCGCTAATGGTTAGTGTCGGTGGTGATAGCTACGCCATTCCACTTAACAGCATTGAAGGCATTGTACGGGTAAGTCCGTTTGAATTGGAGGCCTATTATCAGCCTGACTCGCCAATGTTTGATTATGCCGGCCAGCCTTATCTGTTGCGTTATATGGGTGCCTTATTACAGCGTGGGGCGTTGCCTAACCTAGAAGGTCAATCAATGCCGTTGCCGGTTATTTTGGTGCGTGGTGCTGAGCATTCAGTGGCAGTGCAAGTTGATAGCTTGTTAGGCTCTCGTGAAATTGTTGTCAAACCCTTAGGTCCGCAATTTAGTATGGTGCAGGGTCTTACCGGCGCGACCGTACTGGGCGATGGTAGCGTGGTTGTTATTCTTGATCTGCTGTCTATGATCCGCGCCGATGCCTTACACATGCATCGCGATCTAACTAACGAGCATGCTGAGCTTGTTAAGGAAGAGCGCAATACCTTAGTGATGGTAGTTGATGATTCGGTAACCGTGCGTAAAGTAACCAGCCGCTTTCTAGAACGCCAGGGTATGGATGTGATTACCGCCAAAGACGGCGCCGATGCGGTTGCCCAGTTACTAGAAATTGAGCAAGTGCCAGATGTCATGTTGCTGGATATTGAAATGCCGCGGATGGACGGTTTTGAGGTGGCCAGTCGTGTCAAACACAACAGTCGCTTAAAACATATGCCGATTATTATGATCACCTCGCGTACCGGTGAAAAGCATCGAGAGAGAGCGATGTCTTTAGGTGTTGATGATTATATGGGCAAGCCTTATCAAGAAACGATGTTGCTGGAAACCATTCAGTCTTTGGTTGGCGCGATCTCAAACTGATGTCGTCGCAGGCGAGTGATGGCCAACGCGTTAATTCTGGTAACAGCCCGAGCATTGCCTTAATCAGCGACAGTGATTTTAACCGACACGCGATAAAAAAATTACTGAAGGGTGACGGCTACCAAGTAGTCGTCACGCTCAACTCGGAAAACCTACCGGCGTATCTGCGCGATAATAACAGAGATTCGGCATTAACTTTTGATGCCTGGTTACTCGATGTCGAAGCCGACTCAGCGGTTAATAATGTAGAGCTGCTGTCCACCGTCAGTGAACTGCCTATGTTGCTGAATGATCATGTGCCGGCAATTACCGAGCAGCAAGAGCATCAGTTATGGCAACGTCGCCTATTAGAAAAGCTAGAAACTGTTGCCATCACAGGCCAGCAAAAGTTGTCTGCAAAGCGAGGTTCGTCGGCAGCAGTGGCGCAACAAGTTTGGGTGCTGGCGGCATCTTCTGGCGGGCCTGATGCAGTCAAAGAATTCTTACAAGCATTGCCGCCACAGCTACCGCTGGCAATGGTTTATGGGCAGCATATAGATACAAATTTTGATGGCGTGCTAGTGACTGGGATAAGCCGCGATCATGACTATGATGTCGGTTTGATCCGCGGCGAGCAGCGACTGATGCCCGCCACCATTGCGGTTGTACCGGTTGATCATCAGCTGCGATTTTTAAGTGCAGGTCGAGTTGTGGAAACACGCAGTCCTTGGTCAGGTAGTTATCAACCTACCTTAGACCAGGTGATAGCAGATCTGGCGCGTATTTACCGACACAATTTAGGTGTCATTATTTTTAGCGGTATGTGCGATGACGGGGCCATTGGCTGTCGAGTCGCAAAAGCCTGTGGCGCTCAAGTATGGGCGCAAACCCCGGCAAGTTGTTTGAGCTCCGATATGCCCAACGCCGCTATTGCTACGGGCTGTGTCAGTCAGCAAGGCACACCGGAGCAATTAGCGAGAGAGTTGGGTCGTTATATGGCCGCGCAAACGCTGGCGGTTAATGTACCGATATTAACCGCCAGTATGTAATTTAAGAGGTTATCAATGAGTATAGAGATTCAATCAACGATAGTTGCCAACGAACTGGCGACGTTGTTAATTCCTATGAATGGCAAACAATTGGTGTTGCCTAATGTCACGGTTGCTGAAATTATTCCCTATGTTGAGCCAGTAGCCGATGCCGATAAACCGGATTGGTTTTTGGGTACTATTTCTTGGCGTAATATCGAGGTACCGATCGTCGCCTTTGAGGCAATGAACAATGAAGCTTTTAAACATGACAGCAAAGACCGCCGCATCGCAGTGCTTAATGGTTTAGTTGATGGCGACCAGCTGCCCTTTTGCGGCATGGTTACTCAAGGTGTGCCACGTTTAATGCGGATATTGCCCAGTGAAGTGTCGGCGGAAGAGGATGCCACTCTTGGGCCAGTGGAATTATCACGGGTACTGGTCAGCGGTGAGCCGGCCAGTATTCCGAATGTCGATAAAATACAGGCCGAAATTTTAAAGCTGCTTTAAAAATCACCCCATACATATTGCAGCAATGTCACTGCCGCCAAGGGCGCGGTTTCAGTGCGTAATACCCGCGGGCCTAATTTAAGTGCGTTGAAGTTATTACTTTCAGCGCTACTGATTTCCGTTTCAGAGAGTCCGCCCTCTGGTCCAATCAATAAAGCTACCGATGAAACTTGCTGATCAGCTTGCAGTTGCTGTGCCGCACGGTGGTGTAAAACTAATTTTTCATCTGCATGAACATCGTTAATCCACTGAGTCAGTGGCTGCAGACTTTTTACGGGGGGCACGCGATCGCGGCCCGATTGCTCACAGGCGTTAATAACAATTTTTTGCCAATGCTGCAGTTTTTTCTCCAGCCGCTCACCTTTCAGCTTTACTTCGGTTCTTTCGCTGCTGAGCGGCGTGATCGAGCTTACGCCAAGTTCGGTCGCTTTTTGCATAATCATGTCCATGCGATCACCCTTTGATACGGCGATACCCAGATGGATAGCGAGCGGCGATTCAGCGTCACAGCGTTGGTATGCGCCGATATCCACGGTAAGCTGTTTTTTGCTGATGCTATTAATAGTGGCTTCAAATTGACCGCCTTGGCCATTAAACAAAATCAAAGCCGCTTTTTCTTGCAGCCGTAATACCTTGCTGAGGTAATGACTGGTAGCTTCGTTGAGAGTCAGCTGTGCTTGCTCGCTGAGTGGCTGATCAGTAAAGAGTCGAGAGATACGCATAGTAATTGACAAGCTAGTGGTGAATTGTAGTCAGGATAATGATTTAACTCAGTAACTTCCAGTTAATCTAAGGCTGTTGCTTTAAAAAGCAAAAGTAGAGGGAAAAAAAGCCGCTGTGTTTATGACATATGTCATATGTCATAAACACAGCGGCAGTTGATCAAGCCGTTTGATTAACCGGATAAACCCAAATTATTCCAAATGGTTTTATTGGGCTCAACCTGATTCATCGTATAAAAATGAATACCCGGCGCACCTGCAGCCAATAATTTTTCGCAGAGCTGAGTCACTACTTCAATACCAAAAGCTTGGATGCTTTCAATATCATTGCCATAGCCTTCTAATCTTTGGCACATCCAGCGTGGGATATCCGCGCCGCAGTTTTTAGAAAAACGGGCCAAGTTTTGATAATTGGTGATCGGCATAATGCCGGGGTAAATCGGTTTGTCGATACCCTTTTTTTGGCATTGCTCAATAAAATAAAAATAGGCGTCAGCATTATAAAAATACTGAGTAATAGCGCTATTGGCACCGGCATCCATTTTTTGTTTCAGAAATTGAATGTCGCTGTCATAGTTATCGGCATCCGGATGAGTTTCAGGATAGGCGGCAACTTCAAGGTGAAAGTGATCGCCCGTATGTTGGCGAATGAATCGCACCAACTCTTCCGCATATACTAAACGTTGGGCACCCATGCCCGACGGCATATCTCCACGCAAAGAAACAATACGGTTAACGCCTGCGGATTTATACTCATTGATTAATTCTAAAATGGAGGCCTCTTCGTCGCCACCAAAAGATAAGTGCGGTGCCGCTGAAATACCTTCTTTCATCATGCTCAGTACCGCGTCTTTGGTATTGTCGCGGGTGGAGCCGCCAGCACCATAGGTGACTGAGAAAAAATCCGGATTAAGGGCGTTTAACTCAGTGCGAACCACCTTAAGCTTTTCTTTACCTACATCCGTTTTAGGCGGAAAAAACTCAAAACTAAAGCGTTTTTTGTCACTCATAATGTTCACCTGTAGGGCGAAAATTGAACCGCCCGTCACCTAGGATAAACCATAGCAGATAAGCTGTGCTTATCCGCTATGGTGTAGCTTTATAACAAGCTGTTAGTACTTATAAGATTCAACCTTAAATGGGCCTTCAACCGGAACACTGATATAGTCAGCTTGCGTTTTGGTCAGCTGAGTAAGAACACCACCAAAACCTTTCACCATATCAGCGGCTACTTCTTCGTCCAATTTCTTCGGCAATACTTCAACTGTGATTTCAATGTCTTTTTTATCAGCGAATTTCAATGCATACAGGTGGATCTGCGCCAATACTTGGTTAGCAAAAGATCCGTCCATAATCCGCGAAGGGTGACCCGTAGCGTTACCTAGGTTAACCAAGCGGCCTTCTGATAAAAGAATCAAGTAATCGTTGTTGGCTCTATCGCGGTAAACTTTATGTACTTGTGGTTTAACTTCGTCCCACTCCCAGTTTTCGCGCATAAAAGCGGTATCAATTTCATTGTCGAAGTGACCGATGTTACAAACCACCGTACCTGATTTAAGCGATTGCAAAATTGATGAGTCACACACGTTAAAGTTACCGGTGGTAGTTACCAGCAAGTCGGTGTTTTGTAACAATGCGGTGTTGGTGTCTTCAACCTTGCCAGTATTGATGCCGTCATTATAAGGTGACACCACTTCAAAGCCGTCCATGCAAGCTTGCATGGCACAAATCGGATCAATTTCAGAAACCCGCACAATCATGCCTTCTTGATTGAGAGATTGGGCAGAACCTTTACCCACATCACCGTAACCGATAACCAAGGCTTTCTTGCCTGATAATAAGTGGTCAGTGCCGCGCTTAATGGCATCGTTCAAAGAATGGCGACAGCCATATTTGTTATCATTTTTCGATTTAGTCACCGAGTCATTAACGTTGATCGCCGGTACTTTCAAGGTACCTGCGTCTAACATCTCTTGCAGACGGTGTACGCCGGTGGTGGTCTCTTCAGTGATGCCGTGAATGTTGTCGAGCATGCTTGGGTATTTTTCATGCAGCATTATGGTTAAGTCGCCGCCGTCATCTAATACCATATTGGCTTTCCAAGGCTGGCCATCTTTTAAGATAGTTTGCTCTAAACACCATTCGTATTCTTCTTCAGTTTCACCTTTCCAGGCGTAAACAGGTACACCGGCAGCCGCTATTGCGGCAGCAGCATGGTCTTGCGTTGAAAATATATTACACGAAGACCATCGCACTTCGGCGCCCAACTCAACCAGTGTTTCAATTAAAACACCGGTTTGGATAGTCATGTGAATGCAACCCAGAATCTTGGCGTCGGCCAAGGGCTTGCTAGCACCGTACTTGGCGCGCATGGCCATCAATGCGGGCATTTCTGTTTCGGCGATGTCTAATTCTTTGCGGCCCCATTCGGCCAGTGAGATATCGGCAACTTTATAATCGGTCATAATTAATTCCTTGATATTGTCTGAGGCTCTTTCTAGTGAGCGTCGTAAGCTAAGTGCTAAGTTAAATTCAATGGTTGTTTGTTTTGTGCTGGGCTTTTTATTTACCGACAGCTGCTTTTAAGGCATCAATGCGGTCAGTTTTTTCCCAGGTAAAAGCGGTAAAGGTTTCTGACTGCTCTTCGCCCACTTCGTTTTTCCAGTGGTAAGTATGCTCAAAAGGCTCGCGACCAAAGTGACCGTAAGCGGCGGTCAACTGATACATTGGGTGTAACAGGTCGAGCATTTTAGTAATGCCATAAGGACGCAGGTCAAACACTTCGCGAATCGCCTCAGACAGTTTCTCGTCGGAGACAACGCCAGTGCCAAAAGTGTTAATTGAGATAGAGGTCGGCTCAGCAACACCAATCGCATAAGATACTTGAATCTCACAGCGATCGGCTAAGCCTGCAGCTACGACATTTTTAGCGACATAACGACCCGCATAAGCGGCAGAGCGGTCAACTTTTGAGGGGTCCTTACCAGAGAAAGCACCGCCACCGTGACGAGCCATGCCGCCATAGGTATCAACGATAATTTTACGACCAGTCAAACCACAGTCGCCCACGGGGCCGCCTATAACAAAGTTACCGGTTGGGTTGATGTGGTATTTAGTCCCTTCGTGCAGCCACTTGGCAGGCAGTACCGGTAAAATTACGTGCTCTAAAATTTCTGCGCGCAAATCGTCTAAGCTAATGTCGGGGTCATGCTGAGTTGATAGCACCACGGCATCAATCGCGACTGGCTTACCATCTTCATAACGCAGGCTAACCTGTGATTTCGCATCGGGACGCAACCACGATAGGGTGCCGTCTTTACGCAGCTGTGCTTGACGCTCGACTAAACGGTGGGCATAAAAAATCGCCGCTGGCATTAAGCATTCGGTCTCATTAGTGGCATAGCCAAACATCAAACCTTGGTCGCCGGCGCCTTGATCTTCGGGCTTGGCGCGGTCAACCCCCATATTGATATCAACCGATTGTTTACCAATGGCGTTTAATACCGCACAGCTGGCGCCGTCAAAACCGACATCTGAGCTGTTGTAGCCAATGTCCGTAATGACGTTGCGAATAATATTTTCTAAGTCGACATAGCAAGAAGTGGTGAGCTCACCGGCGACAATAGTCATACCGGTTTTAACCAGTGTTTCTACCGCCACGCGCGCCATCGGATCGCGGGCAATAATGGCATCAAGAACCGCATCGGATACTTGGTCGGCTAATTTATCGGGGTGACCCTCGGAGACAGACTCTGAAGTGAACGTTGAATATTCTGACATAGTAATAATGCTCCTACTTAAAATTAAATCTTAATGAATTGTCTTATCTGCACGCGAAAACCATTACGCTGCGCCAGATAAATATTTTCGCCAGTTTTAAAGCCGGCATCCGCCGCCCACTGGGTTAAATCTTCGGGCTCAAAGCCCAACCATAGATCGCCGCAGGATGCTTTTACCCACTCTTGATCATGGCTACATAAATCGGTGACAAATAGCTGCCCGTCTGTTTTTAATACGCTCGATAAATCAAAAAATATTTCAGCGGGAGAGGGTAGGTGATGCAATACCATATTGACCACCGCGCAATCAGCATTCAGTTCACTGAGCTTTTCATGTTTAGTATCACCTTGGATAAAAGTGACATTAGCCAAGCCGCTGTTATTGGCAAAGTTAGCGGCTTTGTCGAGCATCTGCTGTGAGTTATCCAGCGCATAAACTTGTTGAAAGCGCGGTGACAGCTCGGCTAAAAAAGCGCCTTCGCCGGGGCCGATTTCCAGCACAATGGCTGGGCTTTGTAAGCTAAAGCTGCGGCTAATCAATTCGCTGGCGTTGGGTCCATACAATTCATAGGCGGCGATTTGCTCTTGCTGTTGGCTAAAGTTGTCGGCGTTCTCAGTAAAAAACTGTTGGGAGTTGGCGGCGCGCTCTTGTTGTACGTGCTCGACTTTGATTTGCAGTTGCTCGGAGATAGGCTGCTGGTCAATGACGTCATACAGCGCTCGTTGCAGCTCGATCAGTTGGCTGCTGCCATTGCGGCTGGAGCGACGATAAAAAATGGTATTGCCTTCGCGACGAGTTTTCACCAGTCCGGCATTGGCGAGAATCTTCAAGTGGTGGCTCATGCCTGACTGTTTGCTGCCGAAAATACTGCATAACTCCAGCACGCCGTAGGAGTCGCGGCTTAATACTTTCAATATATCCAGCCGTAATTGATCAGCGCTGGCCTTACAAAAGGCCAGTAATGCCAGACCATCTTCAGCTGGAGAGCTGGTCAGGAGAGTCACATTGTTGAGGGTTTGCTGATTCATAGCCGGCGAGTCTACCAGCACTTTTAAGCTATATCAAAATATTTCGATATAGTTTTGCGGGCCAGTTCTCAACACTTGCTAGTTATCGGCCATCATTTATGAGCAAATTTGCAGCCATCGGCCAAGAAAGCCAATGATTTCATCGCTTTCTGTAGATATTTTGCCAACAGCAATTGCCGTTAGCGCGCCGGTAGGGGAAAATAGCCGCCCTCTAAACAACCACTTACTGGAGTTTTACTCGATGCCATCTCGTAGCGAACTAGCTAACGCCATCCGTGCCCTTAGTATGGATGCGGTTCAGCAGGCAAATTCTGGTCACCCCGGCGCGCCAATGGGTATGGCCGATATAGCTGAAGTGTTGTGGAATGATTATTTGAACCATAATCCCGCTAATCCCAACTGGCCTGATCGCGACCGTTTTGTGCTGTCTAACGGCCATGGCTCAATGCTGATCTACTCGCTACTGCACTTATCGGGTTATGACCTGCCGATGGAGGAGTTGAAAAACTTCCGCCAGATGCATTCTAAAACTCCGGGCCACCCAGAGTACGGTTATGCCCCGGGTATTGAGACCACCACCGGTCCCTTGGGACAAGGTCTCACCAATGCTGCGGGTATGGCGGCAGCAGAAAAAATCTTAGCGGCGCAATTTAACCGCGACGGCCATCAGATAGTTGATCACTACACCTATACCTTCCTTGGCGATGGTTGTTTGATGGAAGGTATCTCCCACGAAGCGGCATCATTGGCGGGCACTTTAGGTCTCGGCAAACTGATCTGCTTCTATGATGATAACGGCATCTCTATTGATGGCGAAGTTGAAGGTTGGTTTACCGACGATACTCCTAAGCGTTTTGAAGCTTATGGCTGGCAGGTTATTCCGGCAGTAGATGGCCATGATGCCAGCGCCATAAAGGCTGCGATAGTAGCTGCCCGCGCAGAAAGCGATAAACCCACCATGATTTGCTGTAAAACAATCATTGGTAAGGGCTCACCTAACAAGCAAGGTAAAGAAGACTGTCACGGTGCGCCGTTGGGCGTTGACGAAATTGCCTTGGTGCGCGAATCATTAGGTTGGCAGCACGGTCCGTTCTTTATCCCTAGCGATGTCTATGCCGGTTGGAGTGCAAAAGACAAAGGTGCGCAAT
This sequence comes from Oceanicoccus sp., assembly GCA_051277205.1. GTDB lineage: Bacteria > Pseudomonadota > Gammaproteobacteria > Pseudomonadales > Dasaniaceae > Oceanicoccus. The sequence goes on from JBNMPW010000030.1 coordinate 21,035, forward strand.
CAGAGAAAGAGTGGAACCAGCGCTTTGACGCCTATGCCGAAGCCTACCCCGATCTGGCGGTTGAACTTGCTCGTCGTCTGAGCGGCGATCTGCCGGCAGACTTTGCCGACCAAGCCAGTGCCTATATCGAGCAATTACAAAAAGATGGCGCCACTATCGCTTCGCGCAAAGCATCACAAAATACCTTAAATGCCTTCGGTCCAATGTTGCCTGAATTACTAGGTGGCTCCGCCGATTTGGCTGGATCTAACTTAACTATCTGGAGTGGCTCTAAAGGTATTTCAGCCGCCGATGCCAGTGGCAACTACCTCTACTACGGCGTGCGAGAGTTTGGCATGTCGGCGATGATGAACGGTATTGCCTTACACGGCGGCTTTATCCCTTACGGCGCTACATTCCTAATGTTTATGGAATATGCCCGCAATGCGGTACGCATGGCAGCATTGATGCGTCAGCGTACTATCTTCGTCTATACCCACGATTCAATTGGTCTGGGTGAAGATGGCCCAACGCACCAACCGGTTGAGCAATTAAGCTCACTGCGGTCAACGCCAAACTTAGATACCTGGCGCCCCTGTGATGCGGTTGAATCTGCCGTCTGTTGGAAAGCAGCCCTTGAGCGTGCCGACGGCCCCAGCGCATTAATCTTTTCGCGTCAGGGTTTGGCTCACCAAGAGCGTGATACTGAGCAATTGGCTAATATCGCCCGCGGTGCTTATATCCTCAGCGATTGCGCACCGACTAACGGTCGACATGACCCCGACGCCATCATTATTGCCACTGGCTCAGAAGTGCAACTGGCGATGGATGCCAAACATGTATTGGAAGAGCAGGGGCGTAAAGTCCGCGTAGTATCAATGCCTTCTACCTCTGTGTTTGATGCCCAAGATGTTGCCTATCGCGAATCTGTGCTGCCCAGCAATGTACTGCCACGGGTAGCCGTTGAAGCCGCTCATAAAGATTTTTGGTACAAATATGTCGGTCTTGATGGTCGCATAGTCGGCATGGAAACCTTTGGTGAGTCCGCGCCGATCAAAGATTTAATGGAGCACTTTGGCTTTACCGTCGACGCCGTTGTTGAAGCGGTTGAGGATGCCTTAGGCTAATGGTTTTTGCTGCTGCTTATCTGGTTGCCGTCCACGTGGTTGCCAATTTATGATCCGTCTTGCTATTAATGGCTATGGCCGTATTGGGCGCTGCGTATTGCGCGCCCTTTATGAATCCAACTACCGTGCAGAAATGCAGGTGGTGGCGATCAATGAGCCCGCCGATCTAGCGACTATTGTTCATCTCACCAAATACGACAGCACTCATGGTCGCTTTCTGGCTGAGGTTGAGGCCATTAAACGGGGCATACGGATTAATAATGACGAGATTGTGGTCAGCCATTATGATTCACTGCAGCAAGTTGATTGGTCAGCCAGCGACATAGACGTGGTGCTGGAGTGCAGTGGCAATTACCCCGCGGTCGAGCAATTACAACAGCATATTCAGGGCGGTGCTAAGCGGGTGTTGTTATCGCAGCCGGGCAATGCGCCTATTAAGGCCATCGTTTGTGGTATCAATCACGATAGTTTATCGGCCAATGATATTATCGCCTCAGCAGCTTCTTGCACCAGTAATGGTATTACCCCGGTGATCAGCGTGTTACATCAAACCTTTGCAGTGCAGGCAGGCATCATTACCACTATTCATTCCGCAATGAATGATCAGCCGGTATTGGATGCTTACCACGACACTGACCTGCGCAAAACGCGCGCGTCTGGCCAGTCAATTATTCCAGTGGATACTGGTTTGGCAGCGGGTATTGGCCGAGTTATCCCCGAGTTAGACGGTTGCTTTGAAGCTCGCGCGCTACGTGTGCCGACTTTAAATGTATCAGCGATGGAGCTCACGATTACGGTATCGCAAGCGGTAACGGTTGAAACTGTGAATAGTACGTTGCGCGCGGCCTCCGAGGGTGACTTAATGGATATACTTGGTTATAGCGAAGAGCCGCTGGCGTCATGCGATTTTAATCATGATCCACGCTCTGCCATTGTCGATGCCGGCCAAACCCGGGTCAGCGGTAATATTGTCAATGTCTTGGTTTGGTTTGATAATGAGTGGGCTTACGCCAACAGAATGCTTGATGTTGTCGCCCATTGGTTAGCACTGGGCGAGTCGCATAAAGCAATAAAGTAAGGCATAGAATAATAGCATCCGCCAACGTTGTGTAGATTTTAGTGTAACGAGAGAACAAAAGAACATGTCCAATACTGTTATTGAAATGGTTGACCTTGATCTTGCCGGTAAGCGGGTGTTGATTCGCGAAGATTTAAATGTGCCCATTAAAGATGGCAAAGTCAGCAGCGATGCGCGTATTCGCGCCGCTTTGCCAACCATTGAGATGGCCTTAAAAGCCGGTGCCAAAGTTATCGTAATGTCACATCTGGGTCGCCCCACCGAAG
>JBNMPW010000031.1:0-22551 GCA_051277205.1 Oceanicoccus sp.
TTGTGTTGCTGGTATGCCAAAAACCAGCATGGCACAATCGCCCATATATTTATCGACATGACCATCACATTGATAGGCGGCCTGATCAATATAGGTGAAATAGTCATTTAATAGTTGGCTAACTTCGTGCGCAGGCATGTTTTCTGAAATCAAAGTAAAACCAACAATATCGGCAAAAAGCACACTACCATTAATTTCCTTACCGCCCAGCTCCTGCGGGCTAATATCCTTTAATAATTCTTTAGCAACCTTTGGAGATACATAGCGCGAAAAAGTTTGTTCAATATGAATTTTATCCAACAATTTTTCAGTCATCAAATTTAGAGATTCGATCAATACACCCAACTCATCATTTCGCTTTTTGCTAAACCGCGCCTGATAATCACCATCTGCAATCCGCCTACTAATATCAATTAAGCGACGGATTGGAAGAGTTACAATGGTAGAAATCAATACAGAACTGACTACACCAAGCATAATTAACAACAATGTTGAATAAATTATATACGTGCGGGCTTTATTTTTTAACTGGTTGAGGACATCTGCATGAAAGGTAACTAGTACCTCACCAACTTTTAAATTATTTGAATAAGCCGAAGTCAAAAACGAAAGATAAGGGCGTTGATTATCATCAGTCCACAGTAATGGCTGCTCGGAAATTGCGCGTATATTATTAGTTACGCCGCTGCTAGATATCATCTCGCCATTACTGTTTCGTACTTCTACCCCAGCTACGCTTTCATGCTGGATTGTAGATTGAATAATGCGCTCTAGACTTAGATCATCCTGACTAAGGAGTGGTTCCTTCACCTGACGTACTAATAACTGAGTAGTGCCGTGGCCAAACTTGCGCATTTCTTCTGCTAATAACTCACTTTGCTGCTTGGCTATCATCCACCCCTGGATAGTAGTTACCGCAATAAGCACAAATACCACCGCCAACGATAACTTCAAAGCCATTGGAATAAAAACGAGTATTTTTTTTCCGGACTGACTCACGTTAGGTAACCCATTAACTGAAATTTGCTATTGGAATAGTCGGTCTAAATTGAAACGGATGCTGATAATAACTATCCAATAATACGTCTTTTAAATGACAGTAGCTACATGATACAGCGGCCACCATGATAAACGGTATTATGAAGGATTTATGCAGCTTTTGTAACAGCCGCTGGTGATGGGATGGAAGAGAGCATTGTAGTGATTAATGACGCCAATTCTGCCTTCCCCCCAATAGATAATACGGCCATTGCCACGGTATGTGCCGAGGGTAACTAATGATGAAGGGCCTTCATCACCAACCGACGTTGTATCCCAATCATATTTCAGCCAATCTTCCAGCGTAATAGTGATGTTTAAGCTACCATTATTATTAATCCCAGCCTGGCGATTGTTATAGGAAAATCAGCATCGGACCTTCCACCAACAATACTGGCAACCGGAATAGTCACTGGCGCCTCACTACATACTAAGCCATCACTGGGTCAGCGGCAGCACAAGCGGCTGGTAACAGAGTAAGTCGGTAGAACTATCATCAACATGAGTGACAAACGGCGAGGCAGCACGCCCAGCGTTAACGTATCAACAGCTCTGCCTAGAACAGTTTTCCATAAAATACAGTAGCAAAATTTATTTTATTGATGGCCTAAGCCTTATCTGAGTTTCAATAAACTTAGGGATATAGTTGTTATTGCGTTACTGCAATTTGTATTAGTATCATCTATCCTATTTTGATAATTGAAAACGGATAATCATTAGCATGAACCATATAGCGCTCTAAACCTTGGGTTTCTATGAATAATAAACGCGAAGTCATTGACATCAATGCATTCCATTTTTACTGACACACCTATGTGCGAATCTATCTCTACGCGTATCTTTTGTCTATGTTTGTGAAATAAGATTTCATGTAGCAACAAAGTAGTTATGGCAGGTGATAGACTAATGCTGCGATTTTTCATCGAGTTGATTGGCGATTATATGCAAGTAGGAAAACATTTCTGGGGCTGGGTTTTACTCTTTGTTAGCTTTGTCTGGGGGATAGAGTTCTCCCTTATTCACAACGCTTTAGATTTTATGGGCCCCACTACTTTTAATACCGTTCGGTTTGGCGTATCGATAGCTGTTCTGCAGTTTTATTTCAGCGTTACCAAATTTTCATTTATCGATAATTTAAACAAAGAAACCATTCACCATGGTGTTGTTTTAGGCCTTTTCTTGTCATTTGGTTTTTCTACTCAGTCTATTGGCATGCAATATACGACGGCGAGTAATGCCGGCTTTATCACTGGGCTCAATGTGTTGTTAGTCCCTATAATCACTTTGTTGTGGCTTAAACAGCCACAGCGCTGGTATGTATGGCTTGGGGTCGCTATGGCGTTGGTCGGGACCTTATTACTGACGGGAGGTATTTCTGGGTTTGGTCTGGGTGAAACTTGGGTGCTGGGTTGTGCTTTTGGTTTTGCCGCACATATTGTCTATACCGGCGTTTATGCAAAGCAGGTTAATCCGCTAGCATTAACTCAAGTCCAGCTAATTACTGTCACCCTATTTAGTCTCTTGGCTGCCGCTATATTCGAGCAGGAGTCACTATTAAATGCGCCTACTGTTATGTTCGGTAATGGCCTTTCTGAAGAAGCTATAACAATTTGGCTCGCCATTATAATAGGCAGCGTATTGGGGACATGCTTGGCCTTTGTTGCGCAAACAATAGGCCAGCAAACATTAGAATCCTGGCGGGTAGCATTGATCTATGCCACAGAACCCTTATTTGCGGCACTTGGTGGGTTTTTATTACTTGGTGAAATACTAGGCATCTACGCGTGGATAGGCGCGGCATTCATTATTGGCGGTATGTTGGTTGCAGAACTCGTGGAAGATAAAAAGATTTAGGGTTGCGCTTATTCATCACCCAAGAAACCACCGCTTTGATGTGCCCAGAGCTGCGCATACAAGGCCTTATTACTCAGTAATTCACTGTGGCTGCCCTCCTCCACAATACGCCCCTCATCCATTACGATCAGTCTGTCCATAGCGGCAATGGTAGACAAACGATGAGCGATAGCCATAACGGTTTTGCCCTCCATCAATGAAAACAGACTTTCCTGAATACCTGCCTCCACCTCTGAATCCAATGCCGAGGTCGCCTCATCCAGCACTAGAATAGGTGCATCTTTTAACACTACTCTGGCAATTGCAACACGCTGACGCTGACCGCCGGAAAGACTGACCCCGCGCTCACCGACATGGGCGTCATAGCCTTTACGCCCTTTGACATCGGACAGCCGCATAATAAATTCATGGGCATGAGCACGCTTTGCGGCTTCGATCATTTGCTCTTCGGTAGCATTGGGACGGCCAAAAACAATGTTCTCTCTGACCGAGCGATGCAGCAGGGAGGTATCCTGAGTCACCATCGCAATTGAAGCGCGTAGACTGTCCTGAGTGACACCGCGAAGATCTGTTCCATCAATACATATCTGGCCACGATCCAGATCATAAAAACGCAGTAGCAGATTTACTAGGGTCGATTTACCAGCACCGGAACGACCCACAATACCCACTTTTTCTCCAGGCTTTATGCGTAAGTCTAGGCCATCAAAAACAGCGGACTGGCCACCGTAGTCAAAACTGATATGGCGGAAATCAATTTCACCTGCGGTGACCTTTAATCTCTGTGCTTGTTTATCATCGCTGACACTCTGCTCATTGGATACTGTATTGATACCGTCCTGTACGACGCCGATATTCTCAAACAGATTGCTGATCTCCCACATTACCCAGTGTGACATTCCGGTGATGCGCACAGCGATACTCATGGCGATAGCAATAGCGCCCGGGTTAATGGCCGTGTGTAACCACAAGAAGATACCCGTCGCTCCCGTAGCGAACACCAAAAGCATATTGAGTATCCATACACAGATATTAAGTTGACTAACGAGGCGCATCTGCGGGTGCACTGTTTGCAGAAACTCATTCATACCATGCTGAACATAGTCGGATTCGCGCCGAGAGTGGGAGAATAGTTTGATTGTCAGGATGTTGGTATAGCTGTCGACAATACGCCCGGTCATTAGAGATCGTGCATCTGCTTGGCGCATAGAAACGGACTGCAAGCGCGGTACAAAAAAACGTAACACCACAACATAGGCAAGCAGCCAGATTAACAATGGAATACATAATCGCCAATCCGCTGCAGCAACCAGTAGTAATGTCGTTATCACGTAAACACTGACAAACAGCATCACATCCAGCACTTTCATTACCGACTCGCGCACCGCCAGTGAAGTCTGCATCACTTTGGTAGCCACACGACCGCTAAACTCATTCTGAAAAAAACCGTAACTTTGGCCCAGCAAGTAACGGTGCGTATGCCAACGCACCAGCATGGGGAAATTACCCATAAGGGTTTGGTGTACTAGTAAGGTGTTAAACACCACTAACAGCGGCATGAACACCAAAAGAAACATAGACATCGCTAATAAGGTTGGCCATTCCTGATCGAGAAAACCAGCCCTATCCTTGCTTGCCAGCCAATCGACTAACTGACCAAGAATGCCATATAACATGGCTTCGCCTACCGCTAGCACCGCTGTCAATGCCGCCATTATCAGCAGATAACGCTCAATGCCACGGGTGTAGTGACGACAAAATGCATAAACCCCCCGTGGAGGCTGGATCGGTGGTGCCGGGGGGAAAGGATCTATCAGATTTTCAAAATACTTGAACATAACAACGATTTGCCTTCGATCAACAACAAAAACAGCGTTATCCTACGTGGTTGGTCGAGCAACTACCATGGCTCCGCGACATTAAAAAAAATTGAATAGCAAAGCGCCAATCCCTATCTGCTGCGGTGGTATATCTTAGCTGATCGTGAGCATGCCTTAGCACCCCATAGATCCAGACTTTAATCCCAAGGCAAGAAACATGCTGGCAGAGCACCCCAATAAAAGCGGATTGTAAAGCCGAAGTTTTATTGGGGGAGCGCCGAACGAATTATATTTTGTCGTCTTATATAAAGGCTTGTTTAGAATTTTTCGAATTTATGGTCAGCTTGACGCTCTATTTATGAACATACTGAAAACTGCTGCGCTATATTGTGCGGGCACCCATGTTTACGCACTTCTATGGTGCAAATCATAGGCTGAACGGCGCAGGCTTTACGAAGTTGCCTTAGCAGATTATCGTTAAAAACGTCCGCCATTTGACTTCATTTTAGGTGAAAAAACTGCCCTCAGCATTTAAGAGATATTTTTAAACTTTTGACTGTCTTTCTTCGTATAGTAATTATATAAACACTCTGTCGATTACGGCTCAATTATTGCCGTGTAAGTAATCATAGTTGAAATTGATTTTATTCATGGCCTACCGATCTCAGGCTTAAATTACTTTGCCCGCTTTTTTGGTGAGGGAGAACAGCATGTCTCAAGCAGAAAAAATTTTTGTTGTGGTCAATCCTTTTGATATTCAGCATACGGCTTTGCAGCGGGCAATTTTCACGGCGCAGATTCGCGCCGTGAAGCCCATTCTTCATGTATTTGTAGTGGTAGACACAACAGATAAGAAACCTGATTACTTTCCCGATGGCAATGTCAGTAGAAAGCTAAGCTGGTTTAATGAAGCGATTCATAACCCTATTTTATCCAAGCAAATAGAGTACAGTATTGAGGTGTCCTGGTCCTCCAAATGGCAGCGGGCTATTATGGCATCGGCGACAGAGTTTCAGGCCGATATAATTTTCTTGCCGGCCAGTCGCAATACACCTTATAGTCGTTTCAATATCGGCGAATCGAAATGGAGCCTGCTGAAGGAGTCCAATGTGCCGGTAATGTTAGTACGACCGGGAGGGAAAGATGTTCGCAAAACCGTGCTGGCCGCGATTAACTTACAAGCCGAATCTGATGAGCAAAAACAACTCAACAAGCGCATTATCGAACGCAGTATGCTTGCGGCTGAACGTTACGGTGCGGATTTGCATGTTGTTAACGCCTATCGTGAGACAAGCCGCCTTCCCAATATGTCATCAATTATTCGCGAGACCGGCCTACCGTCGTCAAACATTCATATTGAGCATGGTTATACCGATGAAGTAATTGAACAGATATCTAAACACGTGGATGCGGATCTAGTGGTAATGGGTACGCTAGGAGTTAACGGGCGGCCTTATGCACTCAGAGGCAATACCGCCGAAAGGGTGATATCTGTATTGGATGTGGATACGATGGTGATAAACTCTTAATTAGGCCTCTTGACCAACATCAACTTTCAAAACAAGTGGCAACGTCTACCTTCGCCGGTTGCGAACTCAGTGCCAATTAGAGCTGGCCCAAACAACCAGGCTGCAATGGGTACCGGCACCACACCCAGACCTGGTTTGTTATTAACTGCCAAACTAAGTTGAACGTTTTCAGTCTTCATCGACATAAAGTCACCACTATTTTCTGCCAAGCGAACTGAGGTTATACCCGAACAACATTGTTCAAAACCAAGCTAGACGACACTCCAGTTACCCTCGGTAAAATCAAAGCTGGTGCTGACAACATCGGAGTTACCCTTATCGGTGATCGTTGGCTTGGTTTTTGTAAGGTTGAAGGGTGCGACTCTCTCAGTTTAAGATGTACATTTGCTGATACCAAGAATTCAGCAAGTAGGTATTGTTGCCGAGCCGACAGACATTGACGAGCGTTATAAAAAATGAAGCTTAAGGCTGGCGTGATGGATTACCACGAATTTCAACTAGATCTTATCGAGGCCATCAGCAAGGATGATTACCTGCTATGGCATGACTCGATAAGGGTTATTTCTGTATTTGATGACGTCAAGTATGATCGATCCGATATCGATCTTCTGGTGCCAGCTATGCGCAAATATGTCAGTCAATTTTTGAACAACTTGGGCTATAAAGCCAAGTCGGGGAAATGCATTGTCCACCGCGATTCTGATATTAAGTGCTGGCTGCCCAAACCCTCAGTGCTAGCTGCCTCGCCCTTTGACATTACTCGCTATCAAGCCCGCGACCTGAATGACATTTACATCCTCACACCGACTCAGACCGCGGCATATTATTTTCAGCAGCTTGATTTTGATCTGGCGATCATGGCGATAGGCAAAATGATAAAAACACAGCCGGTTAATATCCTTAAGCTTCTTGATACTCTCAATAGTCCGCAAGAGCGGCGCTATTATGGGCCGGTGTTACGATATTTACTGGATTGCCAACAGCAGGTGGTTAGTAAACCCGGAGTCAAATTCAAGCGGAGTCTGGGCGCAGTGTTTGGGTAAGCTGTGATTCTCATTAACCGCGCTCAATGGCCTCAATTATCGCCTCAACGTTAACTCTGGGGTATACCGCTGATTGCTCAGTGATGGTTGAGGACATTTTAAGAACTACATAATACTACTTAGTTCCTACGGACAGATTCAGCGTTATCCACTCCCCCTCTACTTGATCGGTTTCAGTGCTTTTGATAACGACGACACGTGTACTTTCTAATTGCTCGTGGCTTATAAAAGCCTCCTTCACAGTGTTCGCTCTGAGCTCAGCTAAGGCTAATAAATCTTGTTTGGTGACAATCTCCTGGGCTAATAACTGATCACGCAAATCGATTGCATAGGCCAGATCATCAAACTCAGCTTTGGCAGTAGGATTGTCGACAGGCGGTACCGTGTACTGTTTTCGCAATGCCTTGAGGCTGATATCAGGAAAGCGCTGCTCGAATAAATTTTCAAGCTGTGATCGAATTTCGGAGTCCAGCATGACATCTCTTTTATCGCCACTATTAGGCAGGCTGTCCTTGTCCATCTGTAACAGTATGGCCGTCTTTAGTTGTTGGTATTGAAGCGCTGGTTTGTCGAGAGCGCTGGCGGAAGCACCGGAAATTTCTATAACCAATTCGGGGCGCTGCAGAATAGCCTGTTGTAGCTGTGCAATTTTTTCACGTTCTGGAGGGGTTAAGTCGGCGCGGCCAGCGAGAAATTCAATCTGCCCTAGCTCTTCGGCACTAATGCCTAATAAATTACCGAGCATCCTAAAAGGGGCGGAGACTATATCACTTATAAGGCTGCTGAAAGCGTTCCAAATTACCCCGCCTATTTTAAATTCAGGATCATCAACATTGCCTTCGACCGGCAGCTTGATATCTATATTTCCCTCTGGGTCCTTTAATAAGCCCAACGCAAGATCCAATGGCAAGCTAGTAGCATCAGGGCTTTCAACGTCCTCACCCAATGTCAGGTCGCTGAGTATCACGCTGTTCTTACCCTTTAGCTGACCGGCACTAATCAGATATTCAAGATTTAGCTCCAACTTGCCGCTAGCAATTTTTCGACCGGCAAATTGTGCGCTATAGGGTGAAAAATTGGTCATAGCGAGATTACGGAAATTGATAGTTATATCGGTGTTTTGAATGGGGTCCATAACATTGATGTTGCCATCAATACGCGCCAGCCCAAATTCATCCACTTGCCCTTCGATACGAATATCCGCCGCTTCACTACTATCAGTCGCGATAGTTGAAACACTCCCCTTAAGGTCGGTGATATACGTAGTAAAGGGCAATGGCAGTGAGAAGTCGGAAAAATTCATCGAGCCGTTTTCAAGTAGAATGCCACCAATGGTGACTGCCATTGGCTCTGCTGTTTTTTCTACCGTAGTGGCGGATGATTTGGTATCAGTAATTAGTAATGCTGACAGATTGGTTGTTTGATCCTTGTAAACCGCAACGTCAGCAAAAGGCTGTTCAAACAGGAAGCGAGAAAAATGAACGTTGTTGTTTTGCAGATCCAGCTTGAATTGGTCAATATCTAAATTTTTCCAACTCAACAAAGGCTGGTTTGAGACGTCGTTGTTGATCTGCAAGTTCTGTATTTGGGTGGCACCCTCAACGGTTAGCGCGCCATCCTTGGATAAATTTATAGCAAATGTACCGGCTAAAAAACCATCTTTAATCAAAGCTCTTAGCGTTTGCTGTACATAGGGTTGACTAATGGTAAGTGGCAACTGTGTTATCTCTGCCTTGATTTCCAGGGTGGGGCTAGGTAATACGCTAATGTCACCCCTGAGGTTTAGCTGCCCCTGCTCTGCAATGTTGGCTGACAGCACAATCGGTATTTGTGCGTTGTCCTGATTTTTAGCCTGCAATAGTTGCAGGTTAAAATCTTTAATCGGGATAACAGCACTAGGGATAATGCTGTTATCAACAAACTGGAACTGTCCCTGCTTTATGGCGATTGTATCAATACCTACTGCCCAGGGTTTTTCTTCGCTATCCGTATTTGTCGGTCCCTCATCGCTCGCAGAGGCTGGAGATAATTGCTGCAAACTAAGCTTAGCTTGCTCATCTAGCCAGACGTTAAGTCGCGGTTGGTCGATGGTCAGGTTCGAAAATTGGGCACTTTGTTGTGGGTACTTAATCTCCCCTCCGTCTAATGAAATGGCGGTAATCGATAAAAACTCTGTGCTGGGTGTTAGACCTTTGAGCTTCAGATCGGAGAGCTGCAGTTTTAGCTGATTAATTTCAATGCTCATCTCGCCGTTGTCTTTCAGCGATGCACTATAGTTAAAATCGGTAGATAGCGTGGCTTTGATGGCTTCAAGTGACAATACGCTGCTGAGATAATGGGAGGCAGGGCTTAGTTGCAGGTTCTTCAGTTGTAACTCACCCTCTGACTCCAGCGGAGCCAAATTTAAACTCCCACCCCAATGCAGAGACGCCGTTTCTGTTAGCTGTATATTGACCGATTGATGGCCGCTTTTGTTAGGCAGGGTATTGAGCATTTGCACCGATATATCGATAGGCCCTAACTTTGTGGCCAATGGTTGTGCCGGGACATGATCCATCACGTCAATACGACCGGCCTCTAGCAATAGGACTTCAATCAGCAAACGGGGTAAACCGACATCCTCTGGTGGCTCAGGATCAGTAGTGGGCTTTTCACTCGCCTCTTTACTTACCTGTTCAGTAGCCATGGCGGCCATAAGGCGACTGAGGCGTGTGTCGTCGGTATCAAAGCGTTCAAAAAAAAGGTAGGGGTTGGTGAGGCGGATTTCACGGAAAGTCCAAGCCCTGCGGACAATACTCGACAACTGAAAATTAACAAAAAACTCATCGAAAGCTAATAGCGGGGTATCGTCAGTGTCTTGCAGCTGAAGGCCTTGAATACTGAGACTGAGTTGATAAGGGTTAAACTCTACTTTCTTGATCGCCGCGCTGCGCCCAAGATCTTGCTCTGTTATGGAGAGGATGGTGTTTTTAATCAGTACGGGTGCAGCGAAAAAACCGAGCAAAGTGTAGAGCAATAGGGCTAGTAGGAACCAAAACCGCTTATTGCCCGGGTTTAACCACAGTGCTTTAATGGTAGTTAGCTTGAGCGCGCTATTGTTAAATGGTGATTCCATAGACCGTGTAACTCCTCTTCAAAGACGGGATATGCTCCCAGTAATGAGGTTACCAAAAAAACATTCTATTAGGGAGCAGTCTATCAAAAAAATTACGCTATATTGTCTGTGGCCACTATAGAGAATTTTTTGATAGGTCGAAAGGCTCCCTCTCTTGATAGTTTGGGGCCAGTGATGACCCTTGAGTAGCAAAATATGCTATGGCAATGATTGTTGACTTGGTGTCTTGTGCTTTTAAAAATTGGTTGGTTGTTAGGTGATTATGAGGTCGCTTTATATATTACTTCAAAGGTATTTAACTATTAGTTGCCAAAAATATTAAATAAGTTGAAATCGTTTTTATAAACGACATGCTCTGCTTCAGGTATTTTTCTTTTAACAGCTTTCAAATAATCTGAAATTTGGTGATTATATATATTTTCTTCGCTTAGCATTCTCTGAGTAAACTTGGTTGCACGTAACATGGCATCAACACCAACAGCAACCGTATATTGCTTATTCTCTAGTAGAATTAATTCTTCGCCAGCATGCCAATAAATATCAATATTCTGAATGTCAAGTAGATCAAAGGGCGGAACCAGTGGTACGAGATCATGCGGCAAAACAACACGCTTAATATCAAGATGTTTCAGTGCAACAGCGCCGGCAAAATTGGTAACCTTAGGCTGTCCAAAAGTTATTACTGAGCCTACCTGATAATCATCTTTATCTAAGTAGGCGGCCAGTACAAATGCCACTGCACCTCCCAGACTATGCCCCGTAGTATTGATAACATAATTACGCTTCAAATAGGGTTCTAAAGTGGCGTAGATATTTTTTGCAGCTAACGAAAAGCCATGATGCAGATGAAGCTCAGCCTTTTCATCAAATATGAGCTTTAATGATAGGTCGATAAGGGCATTTTCGATATTTGAAGTGCCGCGAATCGCGATAACTTGTGTTTTGCTAGCGTGATTAGTCAGAATAAAAAAGGCGACTTGTAGCTGGGTATCTGTGCCGTAAAAAGTTAGGTCGAAATTACTCGACTTGACTAGTTTTTCAATACTGGCTTTAGGAAAATAACTGGCCTGAGAAAAAACTGCCTGTAATTCAATTTCATTAAAGTTAATTTTATCCTGTGCTTGCAAGGGTATGGCACTACTGAAAATCAGCAATACTACTATTAAATTATGAGCAAGTAGGTTTCTTATCAAGCTTTTCATTATAATCCTTATTATGATTTTATTTCAGGCTCTTAGTGATGGATTAGTGAACACGGAAAGGCTTAATATCCTCATTTTTTATAATCTAGTACAAGGTTCAGGCTACTGGTAATCCACAAGCTACGATTAATACCGACTATATGTATCGAGCACAAATCAATGGCATCTAGGGTTTTGTGATCAGCGCTTTCCGACCCTATAAGAGCATCTTATATACATTCGAGACATTACGACGAGCAACTATAATACGACATTCCACCAACCTCAAAAAGATCAGACGGCTTCAGCTTATAGTACTTCTCCTCTATTTCCTTCGACTGCTCCGCGTACGGCTGAGTCATGACTTCTTGCAGCTCTCGAATTAGAGAGTAGGTACCCGCCGTCGCTTGCTGATAGGCAGGCACAACAAACCACTCCTTTAGACTGTATTTTGGGTTAACGAGTTTCATCTGCTTAGAGAGCTCCTCATGGGATTGGGGCAAAGCAGTATTCGTGTCGGTTGTGCTGACGCTTTTGATGATCGATTTCCATTTTGCGAGCCACTCTGACCAACGCCTGTCTAGCCCTTCTGGGTCTATCTCTTGGGTCGACTGGATTGAAGCCCCTGCAACGTTCGAGTAGAAGCTTTTTTTGAGCGGCCCAATATCGTCAGGTATCGTCGAGAGTTCGCGGAAGAAAATGGTGTAATCGACAGGTGTTTGTAACATCAGCGCTTCGAGCTCACTGAGCAATGTTGCGTGGAATGTAGTGTTAAGCGTGCCTAGCCCCAACTTAGCAGCCCACATTTTATCCATTTCGGCTTGCATCACCGTTGGAAAATCACGCCGGATTTCGTTGAGCTCAACCAGACAATCTTGATGTGCCGCCAGCAATGGCTGCACCGCCGAATAAAACATATGGAAGTTTTGTTCCGCTGCAACAGGTTGGTTAAAAAACGAGAAGTGATTGCCGCCACCCGTCCATGGTTGGAAGCGTGGATTAAACACATCGCAGAATCCAAATGGGCCGTAATCGAGCGTGAAACCGCCGGCCGCGCAGTTGTCACTGTTAAAGTTGCCTTGGCAGTAGCCAATGCGAATCCAATTAGCCATAAGTGACGTGAGGCGACGGCGGAACTCGCGCGCTAGCAACACCACTTTTTCGGCGGTGGTTAGCGTTTTGTCGATGACGTCACCGTACTCACGATCAATCAAGTGCAACACAATCTTCTCGAGCTCTTCCATTGCTTTAGGGTGTTCGTTCTTACGTGCACGACGACTGAAAAGTTCGAGTTGGCCGACTCGAATAAAGGACGGTGCGACCCGGGTCGAGATGGCGACCGCCTCAGATATTAGTATATCAGGATCCATCGAGCGCGAACCTTCCGAATACCACGGCCGCTTGACAGTCTCGGTTTTCGAGACGTACAAGCTCAAAGACCGTGACGTTGGCACTCCGAGTGCATGCATATGCTCCTGTGCCAAAAACTCGCGGATACTAGACCTCAATACTGCACGACCGTCCGCGCCGCGGCAATAAGGCGTTCGGCCGCCACCTTTCAGCTGCATTTCCCAGCGCCGACCCTTGATGACGGCCTCAAGCACCGAAACTGCGCGACCGTCGCCATATCCGTTGCCAGTTTGAAACGGGCACTGCTGGTAGTATTCGGTGCCGTATATGGACAGTGCGTAGCCACATGCCCAGCCAAACTTGCGCATCGGCTCCGGAACATCCGATATATCGCCAGAGAACATACGGGCAAAGTCGATGGACTGTGCCAAGCTGTCGGCAAAGCCCAATTCGTGAAATAGGTCTTTACTGTGCGCAACGTACTCAGGGTCCTTGATTGGCGTGGGATTAACGGGCACATAGTGACCGGTGAATACTTGTCGCGGCGAGTGGTCGACTGCGTCTGCTCTCGCCTCAGGGTCGCAGTTAAGAGTGTCCATGAGCGAGTAGTTTGCCAACTTCGCTATATCGTCGAGCGTCGCTAAGATAGGTGAGGTTTGCAGGGGCGTTCGGATTGTCATAGTTCTAACTCATGTCACGTGTAGAATGGCTGTTTGTATGATTAGTGGCGTCGCTATTTATATCAAGGCTCGTACAGCTAAACTTGATATAGAAACAGTATAACGAAAAAGTAACTAACAAATGAGTGATGTTTGCCGCAAAAGGTGGGCCTTACTTGCTGCTGGCGCTAGACACTATCCATATTTGCAATATCATCGACACTCATAGATACCACTATGCCAGAAATTATTAGCTGAATGTTATTGTGCTATTGAAGGGGGGTGATTTCTTGGGCTAGTCTATGGGTGTCTACTACAGTTAATAACATCATTGGACGAATATCCAGCCCCTCGGTAACCTGCTGGACTTGTATGCTGTCCTGACAACTGAGTTTTACTACGTTTACTTAAAAATATTTGTATATTGCTAGGTTTTTCTTGGCTGATTATATTTTGGCATTTGCCACGTCCTGTTGATAGTGGAGGTGCCTACTTTATCGGGGGAGGTTCACTCATACCAAAGACTCACTACGAGTGTAGCTGGCATCCATGAACCACCACTTTGCGATTGAGTCATATTTGTGACTTTAATATCTGGCTTGGATGCTAACCAAAGATTGACCTCGGCCTCTAAACCGCCATCAGTAGATTTATCATCGCTACGTAAAAAGCCACGTTTGGGCTGCAATATTTTGGTGAAAACTTTAACTTCCATGATGAAATGAACTCCATTTTAGCTTAGTAATATAACAGCTTATTAATGAGACTAAATCTCTATATCACTTTGGCGCCTTATCTCGGAACCAATACGATTTAACCTAAGCTCAAATTCTTTGTATTTAATTAATTATCAAGATAGGAAAACTAGCGCACAGCATAGAGTGCCTGATCTATCTATTTTATTGTCTAATTTGTTTCCCCTGATCATAATTCAGCTACTCATTAAATCAAAGGCTTATAGTTATTTTTTCCGTGATATAAGGCCATAGGCTATTGACTCTGGATAGAAAAAGTCAACAGATTTCACACACCACTTATCCACCAGACACACACAAAAACCAAAACCGATTTTACAAAATAATTTAATTAAGGAGAGGAAAAAACCAAAAAGGCCCCTAGATAGGAGCCTTATTGGTTTATTTGGTGGGGCTGGCCGGAATCGAACCGGCACGACCTTGCGATCGAGAGATTTTCCGCAATCTTGTAGTTTTCACTACCGCGATGTGATTGCGCGGACTATATCATCACCTTCAACATTACTTGCTAAGGTGTCGGACGCTGTTTCACTTAGTTATTAACGCTAAGCTACTTCCTGTTATTAAGCTGGCGCGAACCCGCTCAGGTAGTCTCTGAACCTTCCTACTCTGTAGGCTTGGCTGCTGATTGTCTTAGCCACAATAAAAAGTGACGTTAGATTTCCAGCAATTCATCCAATTCTAACAAGACCTTTCTGTCTTGCCGCTCATTTCTATAAGTCTCTTGTGTCTACCGATTTCACCACAGCCCCAAAAGCTTTTAAGATAATTGATGATAAAAACCAACCACCTAGGGTATTTTTTAAGTCTTCTTCGTCTACCAATTCAACCACCCTAGCCTATCAGGGGCTTATTTATCCACGGTGGTAGCCGTGCTATTAG
The DNA here is from genome assembly GCA_051277205.1 of Oceanicoccus sp. Classification (GTDB taxonomy): domain Bacteria; phylum Pseudomonadota; class Gammaproteobacteria; order Pseudomonadales; family Dasaniaceae; genus Oceanicoccus. The sequence continues at coordinate 15,227 of JBNMPW010000031.1, forward strand.
ATCAGCGGGTGCTAAACCTAAATATGGAGGCGCGAGTCGGAATCGAACCGGCGTACACTGAGTTGCAGTCAGCTGCATGACCACTCTGCCACCGCGCCTAATCTACTATCACGACGTTAACCGCCGGTACTTCTTTACACCGTTGATCAGTGCGCCTGCAATACAACACACTAAAAAATGGAGCGGGAAACCAGGTTCGAACTGGCGACCTGTTCGTTGGCAACGAACTGCTCTACCGCTGAGCTATTCCCGCAATCTTCTGGCTAAGCGGACTTTACGCCGTGGCCTAACTCAAAGGAGCGCCTATTCTAATGGGTGCTTCTTAAGTGTCAAGAAAACACTGGTATTGTTGTGAAATTACCTTGATAAGCCTTTGTTTTCGGTCAGTTTTTATTCGATGAACCGAGTTCGAAGCTCGGTATCGCTGCGCGGATGTAGATAAACATAGACCAGAGGGTTAGCAGGGCTGATATATAGAGCACCACGATACCGGTATCTAGCAGCAAGCCGCTACGCTCAGGAGCGGCAGCTAAGAGTACAATTATGGCGATTATCTGGAAGGTGGTTTTGATTTTACCGACATAAGACACTGCCACGCTGGTGCTATTGCCCAGCTCGGCCATCCACTCGCGCAGAGCTGAAATAACAATCTCGCGGCCTATGATCACCATTGCGGGGATGGTAAACCACCAGCCATCGAAGCGCTCAACCAATAATACCAGTGCGATTACCACCATCAGCTTATCAGCCACCGGGTCGAGAAAGGCGCCGAAAGGTGTGGATTGGTCGAGCTTGCGGGCTAAATAGCCGTCTAGCCAGTCGGTAATGCCAGCCAAAGAAAAAATAGCAGCCGACGCCCAGTAGCTCCATTGGTATGGCAGATAAAACACCAATACAAATACAGGGATTAGCAGGATTCTAAACAACGTTATGGAATTGGGTATATTCATCAATCAACAACAGAATTATGAGTGGCGGTCAGTTTACCCATTATGGAGGGCGGCCACTATATCCTTAGCCAATTTTTCGCTAATTCCTGGGATATTAGCTAAATCTTCGGCACTGGCTGTGGCTATTTCTTGCCAACCACCGAAATGACGCAGTAATTCGCGGCGTCTTTTCGGCCCAACGCCGGGTATTCCTTCTAACGGCGACACCCGACGCTTTTTATCTCGGCGATTTTTATGGCCCGTAATGGCAAAACGGTGGGACTCATCACGGATGTGCTGAATCAAATGCAGTCCCGGCGTGTCAGATGCCATCACAAACTCCTGGCGGGTATCGGCGCGATACAACACTTCAAAGCCTGCTTTACGGGTAGTGCCTTTGGCGACACCGACTACCAGCAGATTATCGATCTGTAGCTCTTCAAGCACTTTAAGCGCTTGGCTTACTTGCCCTTTGCCGCCGTCGATAAACAGGATATCTGGCAATGCACCCTCGCCCGACTTGATGCGGGTATAGCGTCGCTCTAGAGCCTGCTGCATGGCGGCATAGTCATCGCCGCCGGTAATGCCCTCAATATTGAAGCGACGGTAGTCAGACTTGAGCGGTCCATTACTGTCAAACACCACACATGAGGCTACGGTGGCTTCACCGCTGCTGTGGCTGATATCAAAACACTCCAAGCGCTGGGGTATTTCATCTAACTTCAATGCATCTTGCAGGGACTCGTAACGCTGGCGGATGGATTGCTTATTGGCCAGATAGCCGGTGAGGTTCTGTTTTGCAGTTTCGGTGGCGAGGGTCAGCCATTTAGAGCGATTAGTGCGCACCTTACTGCTGATGCTCACCTTCCGCCCTGCCCGTTCGCTTAAGGCTTCGTGCAAGGCCGAGTCATCTTCAAGGGGATGGCTAATAATAATTTCGCGAGGCACTTCGCGACCGCGGTCGGCCAAATAATACAGTGATAAAAAGGCTTCTAAAATTTGCTCTTCGGTTTCATCCAAATAGATTTTCGGGAAATAACTTTTACTGCCCAACACGCGACCACCGCGCACAAATAATACCTGAATACAGACCACACCGGCTCGAAAATCACAGGCGGCGATATCGATATCACCACTTTCACCATCAATATATTGGCTGGCTTGTAGTTGCTGTAAATGCTGAATTTGATCGCGGTAGTCCGCCGCTTCTTCAAACGCCAAGTCGCCAGCGGCAACATCCATTTTATCGGCGATTTCGCTGATCAGGTTTTTATTTTTGCCCTCTAAAAACATTACTGTATGCCGCACTGATTGCTCATAGCTATCGGGCTCTAGCTTTTTAACACAGGGGGCGCTGCAGCGATTGATCTGGTGCTGCAAACAGGGCCGTGAACGATTGCCATAAAAACTGTCTTCACACTGACGCACTTTAAATACTTTTTGTAAAAAACTAAGGCTTTCTTTTACCGCACCAGCACTGGGGTAAGGACCAAAATAACGACCTTTAGCTTTTTTGGCGCCACGGTGCACTGTTAGCCGCGGATACTTGTGATCTGACAAATAGATATAGGGGTAAGATTTATCATCGCGCAGCAAAATATTATAAGGCGGCCGCTGCTGTTTGATAAGGTTATGTTCTAGTATCAATGCTTCCGCTTCGGTACGGGTTATGGTTACTTCAATCGAGGCGATCTTACTGACTAAGGCGGCGGTCTTAACCGCCAATCCTTGTTGTCGAAAATAACTACTTAAACGATTTTTTAGATTTTTAGCTTTACCGGTATAAAGTATATCATCGGCGCTATCATACATTTGATAAACGCCAGGCTGTTGCGTCACTGATTTTAAAAATGAGGAATGATCAAACATCATCCGCTCTACAACCGGCTTTTCATCCGCGGCAGCTACGTCTTTAATAACAATTTCTTTGTCGTCTTCAGCCACTGGCATTCACTTCACTATAATTTGGCGAAAGGTCAGATTAATCCGACCACTAACAGGCTGTTTGGTTTTGGCTAACTGGTGTTGCCAGTGGCGCTGAGTAGCACCCGCCATTAATAATAACGACCCACCGGATAAATCCATATGAACTGACTCCGCTTGATGTTGCCGATGACGCAATGAAAAACGCCGACTGGCACCAAAACTGAGCGAGGCGATTATCGGCTCGCGGCCTAACTCCTGCTCATCATCGCTGTGCCAAGCAACACTGTCATTGCCATCGCGATAATGATTGGCCAATACCGAATTAAAATCGACATCGAGAAAATCTTTTAGCTGTCGCTTAAGTTTTAGTAACAAAGGCGTCCATGGTTTTGGGCTTAAGCCTAAGCCCGAATAACTATAATAAGCATCTGCGTCTCCGTACCATGCATTTAAACGCGGAATTTTTACCGCCCTGCCATACACTTTTATAGTATCTTGCTGCCATTGTAACTGCTCATGAAGTTGTTGATAGCACGCTTGATGATCGGCAATAAAACCGGGCGTGTAGTTTACATCGGCATCAACCATTGGCAGATGATGGGCGGTATTAGAAAAAAGCTCGGCCTGCATTAGCGCGAACCTATTGCGGCGGCAGAATCTGAGCCTGCAATAATTGCCGGTTCTATTTCTAGGCTGAGGCCAAATTTCTGGTAGATATCTTGTTGGATTGAATGCGCAAATGAAAGAATGTCACTACCGCTGGCTTTGCCGTAATTAACTAATACCAGTGCTTGCTGCTGATGCATGCCAACCTCACCCTGCCGCTCACCTTTCCAACCTGCTTGCTCCAACAACCAACCAGCGGCTAACTTCACCTTGCCGCTGGCTTGCGGATAACTCACCAGCGCGGGCCACTGCTGCTTTAATTGTTCTGCATGCAACTCACTGATAACTGGGTTTTTAAAAAAACTGCCGGCATTGGCCAACTCGGCGGGGTCAGGTAATTTACATTGCCGAATTTCAATTACCGCAGCGGCGACTTGTTGCGGGCTGGGTTGGGTAATGGCCGCTTCATCAAAATACTGTTGTAACGCCGCATAGCTATTGCTGACCTGCGCATCTAGGCTTAGCTTTAAACTGACAGAGGTGATAATAAATTGAGATTTGAATGCGTTTTTAAACACACTGTCGCGATAGCCGAAGTCACAATCATCGGCCGTTAATTCACGCCACGTGGATTGTTGAATATCCCAGCCGCGCAACCTTACAAAGCACTGACTTAACTCAACGCCATAAGCCCCAATGTTTTGAATAGGTGCCGCTCCTACTGAGCCTGGAATTAACGAAAGATTTTCTAGCCCGTAAAAACCCTGCACTAAACAAACTTGTACTAAATTATGCCAGTTTTCGCCGGCCGCCGCGGTGACAATCACATCACGATTTTTAATTTCTACATCGACACCGAGTAAGGCAACATTTATAACCAAGCCATCAAAGTCTGCAGCCAGCACCACATTGCTGCCGCCGCCCAACACTAAAACCGGCAGATTATGTTTGTCCGCGTAGGCTAACGCTTCCGGCAGCTGTTGCTCGTCATCCAATTGCACAAACCAACGAGCATTGACGTCAACAGCCAAGGTGTTAAAGCAGCGTAGTGATTTATGTTGTTGAAAGCTCAGCATTACAAATATCAGTTATTGGCTTGTCTGTTGTTAGTGGGAAGTTACCGGGTTATTGATAATATGTTGTAGCAAGCCATCGCTGGCCTGCTCTACTAGATCTAACACATGTTCAAAGCCGTCACCGGCACCGTAATAGGGGTCGGGGACTTCGCGGGTTTCATTGCCGGTGAAGTCTAAAAACAAACTCAGCGTGCCTTGATAATGCGACGGTGCCAGCTGCTGTAAATCTGACAAATTTTCAGCATCCATCGCCAGAATATAATCAAACCGATCAAAGTCGGAGACTATAGCCTGCCGAGCGCGCAAATCCGATAAATCATAACCTCTATTAGCGGCTACCTGCGTTGAGCGGCTATCGGCAGGCTTGCCCGCATGCCATGCGGCTGTACCGGCGGAATCAACTGAAATCATATGTTGTAGCTTTTGCTCAATGACTTTTTGTTGAAACACACCATGGGCGGTCGGCGAGCGACATATATTACCAAGGCAAACAAACAGCACATTAATTGTCATTATAAAACCATCACGTTAAAACAGTGCCCGCACAGCGGCTAAATCTTGCTCAGTATCAATGCCGGCGGGTATAGTTTCACAGGCGTTATGGGCGACAATAACCACACCATGCTCCAACGCCCGCAGCTGCTCTAGTTTTTCAGTTTGCTCTAAAACACTGGGTTGCCAGCTGACAAATTGGTGTAAAAACTTTACCCGATAAGCATAGATACCCACATGTCGCAGGTATTGCACATCACTTGGCAATGACTCGTTGCTGCCGTCAAAGCCGTCTCGACTCCAAGGTATTGGCGCGCGAGAAAAATACAGAGCGATATTATCTTGATCACGTACGACTTTCACCGCATTGGGATTAAACACAGTATCAATATCGGTGATTGGCTCTACCAGGGTGGCGATGGACGCATCGCTATGCTCGGCAAGATTAGCGGCAACTTGGTCAATAACCACCGGCGGAATTAACGGCTCATCACCCTGTACATTCACCACAATATGGTCATCGGCAAAATCAAATTGATCGACCACTTCCTGTAAACGATCGGTACCTGACTCATGCTGATCGGAGGTCATACATACGGTCGCACCAAATAAAGTTGCAGCATCGGCAATGCGCCGATCATCGGTGGCAATAATCACTTGCTCGGCACCGCTGTGAAGCGCCTGCTGATAAACCCGCGCTATCATGCTCTTGCCAGCAATTTCTAGCAACGGCTTACCGGGTAAACGTGTGGAATCGTAACGGGCCGGAATAACAACACTGAAACTCATGTAAACCTCTTATCTCTGGCTTGCGCTAATTGCTCAGTCAACGCCTGATAAAAACTCTGATCGATATCGGCCTCAACCGCCAACGACCAATAACGGTCATTATTCACCAGTGGTTGAATTTTAACCGCATCTTTTTCTGTCATCAGTACCGGCAAATCATCGTCAAACTCAATATCTGCAAGCTGATAAGCGTAGTGGTCGGCAAAGCTGTGTTGAATAGGCTTAAAGCCCAACTCACGTAAGCTGTTATAAAAACGCTGCGGATTGCCAATACCAGCAATGGCATGCACGTATTTGCCGAGCGGCCATTGATCAACAGCTACCGCCTTATTGTTATACAAACAGCTAAAACCACTGGCACGTAACTGCATCACTTGTTGTGATTGCTGACTGGCAAGCGATACAGCGACGCCATTGCTAATAATATAATCAACGCTATCTAAACGACTTACAGATTCACGCAGCGGCCCTGCGGGCAGTAACAAACCATTACCAATGCCGCGCATGCCATCAAGCACCGCTATTTCTAGCGTGCGCGCCATGGCATGCTTTTGTAAACCATCGTCACTGACAATAACATCACAGCTGTTGCTGGCCATCAACGCTTGAATGGCGGCTTGTCGATCGACAGCAATCATTACCGGCACCGCCGTTGAGCGGGCAATCAATAAGGGTTCATCACCACTATGGGCAACATCACTATCGGCAGTCACTGCAAAAGGATAATGTGGTGCTTGGCTGCCGTAACCGCGACTGATAACTGCAGGTTTAAAACCGGCCTGTTGTAATTGTTTCACTAAGGCAATCACTAGTGGGGTTTTACCGGTGCCACCGACGGTAATATTGCCAACCACAATTAACGGCACGGGTGCGCTAAATGAAGATTTAATCCCCAGCCGATAAACACTGCGATGCAAGGTTGTTAATAGGTAATACAACAGTGAAAACGGTAACAGTAGATAGCACCACCAGCGCCGCTGGTACCAACCCGCAACAAATACCTGCTCCAATGTCGGGCTCGACATTTTATTGGCCTCCGTTACAGTTCGGCATTAATGTTTGACAGGTTTTTTCGTGGTCAGGCTTAGTTGCGAGAAGCCCATTTGACCGGCAGCATCCATCGCCGTAATCACCGCTTGATGGGGTGTTGTAGCATCGGCAGTGATGACCATAGGAATACTGTTATCACCGGCGGACACTTCTTCTAGGGCGGCTTTAATAGTTTCAATTTTACTGGAAACTAGACTGCGACCATTAATAACATACTGGCCACCTGCATCGATAATAATTTCAATTTGTCGGGCCTGCTCTGGCCGTTGTTCACCGCTGGATTCAGGTAGATTGAGACTGATGTGAGTTTCTTTGGTGAATGTGGTCGACACCATAAAGAAAATTAACAACAAAAAAACCACGTCGATTAGCGGCGTGATATCTACTGATATTTCTGAACCTGCTTGGCGTCTAAACTGCACCGTCACACCTCTTTAATACGCTGAACACGATTTAT
>JBNMPW010000032.1:0-22040 GCA_051277205.1 Oceanicoccus sp.
GCTTTTTAACTCAGACTGATACGCATTACCAGCAACAACCGCTATAATGCGCCGCAATGAGCAAGAAGAAACCAAAAACACCCAGTAACAATATCGCGCAGAACAAAAAAGCGCGGCATGACTATCACCTGCTAGAAAAATTCGAGGCGGGCATAGCCCTGCAAGGCTGGGAGGTAAAAAGCCTGCGGATGGGTAAACTGCAGATTACCGATAGCTATGTGTTTATGCAAAATGGCGAAGCACTGCTGCTTAACACCCATATTTCACCGCTTAACACAGTTTCTACCCATTTTCTCACCGAGCCCACCCGCACCCGCAAATTACTGTTGAACAAACGGGAGCTGGCCAAGCTGCAAGAGGCCACTACCCAAGACGGCCTCACCGCCGTCTGTACGGCTCTGTATTGGAAAAAGCACTTGGTGAAAGCCGAGATCTGTATTGCCCAGGGTAAGCAACAACACGACAAACGGCAAGCCGATAAAGAGCGCGACTGGAACAAGCAAAAGCAACGGGCAATGCGCAGCCACAACTAAAGCCTTAGACACCCTTCTTTTGATAGCACAACGTAGAGCGCAGACGCTAGCTAGCCGCGCGCGCCGTCACCGCCTCAAATGGCCGATATCTGGCCATCAGCATAAACACCGCAGGCACAAAATAGAACGACAGCAACGTCGTCATTACGGTACCACCGGCGATGACATAGGCAAACGGCGTCCAAAAAGCCTCTCCCGATAGGATCAACGGCAGAAACCCCATCACCGTGGTGATAGTAGTAGAAAATATATGCCTACTGGTATTCACCACAGCCACCACCACCGCTTGACGCTCGCCGGTCACTGCCTGCTTGCTGGTTTTTAATTCAGCCAAAATCACAATCGCCGCATTGATCGCCAGACCAATCAAACCCATTAAGCCAACAATAGAAGTAAAGCCAAACGGCGAGCCCGAAAGCCACAGCGCCAACATGCCTAAGCCAGCCGCTTGGCCGGCCACCATATAAATAATGCCGCTGAGACGAAATGAATTAAACGCGGTGACCACAGCGACCACCAGCAACACGGCGATGAGCCCCAACGAACCCATCAATCTATCAACAGCTCTATTACGCGCCTCTTCGTCCCCTGCAATTTCCAAATGATAACCCGCCGGCAACGGCAGCTCCCGTTGCGCCAGTAATTCTTTAACTTGGTTCAGCACGGTAGCCGGTAACACTTTATCGCGAATATACACTTGCACCGTATTTACACGTGTGCCATCGCGACGCGGTATCACCCCAATCTCTGGCCGAATCGCCAATTCACCAATGGCCGAGAATGGAATTGGTAGACCGAGATTATCCGCCGTATGCGGCACCAACAGCCAGCTATTAACACCCGACAAATCGATTTGCTTTTGATCACGTGCCCTAACTCGCACTGGCAAAGATTCATTGCCCTCTAAGATGCTTCCGGCAATAGCACCATCCACACCCTCATGTAACTGGTTGGCAACGTCTCTGAGACTTAGCTGCGCTGCCCGCGCCCGATTTTCATTCACCGATAGCCACAACTTAGGCACGGCTTCTGACAAACTATTGCGGACATGAACCACACCCGGCATTGCCATAATCTGCGCACGTAAAGCTTCACCTTCGGCCCGTAACACATCCAAATTCGGCCCACTTAAACGCAGCTCAACAGAGGCGTTAACCGGTGGTCCCTGCCCCAAGCGTCGCAGTAATATTTGCGCCTCAGGAAATTCATCATCCAACTGTGTTTGCAACTGCCCCACTAAACGATTGGCCACTGTAAAATGTGCCGTCGTCAACATAGCTTGGGCATAATACTGAGAGTTTTCTTTATTTTGGACTAAGTTGTAATAAAACATCGGCGCGCCTCGGCCGATAAACCAATGCAAACTTTCGATACCTTCATTTTTGCCGATAGCGATAGTTAAACGTTCGGTGAGTTTTTGGGTTTGCTGCAAGCTGGCGGAAGCCGGCAAATATACCTCTAGGTTAATCATGTCGCGATCCGATGGCGGAAAAAATATAACCGGCAGACGCAAACCAACAAAAAAGCCCAGCAGCGGTAACACCATCACTAACAGCAAAACACGCCAAGGGTGTTGCAGCGACCAATCAATAGATTGCGCGAAGCGTTTTCCCAAAGCACTAAGCTGCAAACCCTGATGCCACCATCCCAGTTTTTGATCACGCACTAAAAATCGACCGGCCAAACCAGCGATCACCAAATGCGAGATCAAATAGGAGCCCACTAAAGAAAAGATCACGGTTAAACTAATACCACCCACGAATTCACCGGCTTTACCCGGCATAATCACGATCGGTAAAAAGGTCAAAATAGTCGTTGCCGTGGAACCCAATAATGGCATCCACAAATGCTGCACCGCTTTACGCGTAGCTAGCAAACCGGTCATGCCTTGCTGCTTATTACGGTTAACGGTATCGACCATAACAATCGCGTTATCAACCATAATGCCCAATGCCACAATTAAGCCCGCCACCGACATCTGATGAAAAGGCAGCCCAGTAAAATTCATACAAGCAAAAGCAAATAACACGGTGAGCGGTAAAGCAACGGCTACTACTAAAGATGAACGCCACCCCAAGGTAAATAACAGCACCAGCACAATCAGCACAAAGCCAATTGCAATATTACCGGCCAAGTCGCTCAAACGGTGTAAGGTGTAACGCTCTTGATCAAAAATAATATCGAGTTTAATGTTGGCAGGAAACTGCTGTTGAATACTCTCCAATTCTGCACGTAAATCAGTTGACCACAAATCACTGCGTTGGTCAGCCAGCATGCGGATACCAACCACCACCGCCGGCTTACCGTTAATAATGGCCAAGTCACGGGCCGGCGTCATAGCTTGACGTTGCAACTGGGCAATATCACCAATGGTCACCGCACTACCATCCTCCGCTTGCCGCAGCGGAATCTGCCGAATACGCTCCATGGTATCCAGCGCACCTTCAACTTCTACCGCCACCCGCATGCGGGAATTATGTATTTCACCGGCCGTCACTTTGGCATCTGCCTGCAACACCGCCTTACCAATGTCATGAGGAGTTAACCCCAGCAGCGCCGCTTTGGCCGCATCTACATCAACCACAATTTCTTCCTGCGGCTCACCTTGAATACCAATAAAATCAGTGCCGGGTAAACCCCGCAGCTGACTCTCTAACTCTTTGGCATAGCGACCCAACGCCAGTATGTCAGGCTCCACATCATCAAACTGCCAGCTCACCGCAATCACCATATTAAACGGGTAAGTACGCCTATCCTCCAATTGCGGCTTGCCAGCGCCTGCGGGTAACAACGGTAAAGACTCTCCTAACTTGTCGCGCACCTCGGACCATATGCCATCAGTCTCGCCTCTTGTCACTTCATCAAATAGCGATATGGATAAAGAAGAAAAACCAGCACTGGAGCGAGAATCGATATGCTCCACTTCAGGGATTTCACGTAACCGAGTTTCCAAGGGTTCGGTCACCAACGCTTCAACTCGTTGCGCACTGGCGCCCTCAAAAATAACTTTTACGATGGCATTACGATTGGCTATGCGGGGATTTTCATCACGCGGTATGGAACTCAGCGCTGATAAACCGGCAACAATAATCAACGCAATAATCAGCGCATAAGCACGCGGGTTGCTGAGCAGACCATTCACAGATTGGCACCCTTATCAGCGGTGGTTTTAACATTTTCCTCAACGCCCAGCGAGGTGACACGTACTTGCAAACCCGGCGCCACTCGATGCAAGCCAGTCGCTACAATCTGTTCTCCGTCACGCAAAGCGCCCTGAACAAAAGCCCGCCCTTCAACTATATGTAGCAGCTCAATACTGCGCGCCTCAATACGGTATAAACTTGATTGCGCGACGGGCACCAACGCATAGACATTCCACATCCCTCTAACACCTGCACTAAGTGCGGTGTCGGCCACCCAGTAACCCGACTGAGAAACTGCTTCCGGCAATGACAAATACATCATACTGCCATCGATAAACACACTATCCTCGGGCAAGGCTAAGCGCACAGAAGACGTGCGAGTAACCGCATTTACATTGCTCGCCAGTCGCAATACCGATGCTTCTAAAAAGTCATCGGCAATAACAACCGTCACCTTGTCACCAGGCTGCAACGCCGTCATCAATCGCGACGGTACGCCCACTTTGGCCTCAGCACCGACCTGCTCCAACAATTGCACCACCGCCATACCCGCAATAGCAACACCACCACCATCGACATAGCGATTAGCAACCTCACCGGCATAGGGCGCGGTTAGCTGATGTTTAGCCAGACGAGTTTGCGCTGATGCCAACAAGGCCGCCTGACGCTTTAATTGTGCTTTAAGGGAGTTAATCTCAGAGGTAGTTTCATCAATGCTCTGCTCGGATACAAAACCTTGGCTCTTTAGCTCTCTCAAGCGCTGCAAATTAAGCTCGGACAATGACAGGCGCGAACGAATCTCTTCGCCCTGCGCTTGAATCTCACCAATTTCAGATATCAGTAAACTGTCATCCAGTGTCGCCAATAACTGGCCCGCTATCACCGCATCACCTTCATCAACTAACACACTGGAAAGGGTGCCAGAGACTTCAAAACCCAAGTCAGCACGCTGGCGCGCCTCAACCTGGCCAACAAAATAGCGCTGCACTTGATAACCATCCTGCAGCTGCAAGGTTTCAGCCGCCACTTGATGGTGATAAGGCTGGTCGCTAGCGCCACCTTCCGTGCAACCGACCAGCAGCACCAACGCCGAGAACAGGCCTGCAACCCAATAACCACTAACTAGCGGCGTTATCAACAAATTTTGCATTTTTACTCTCATCTACAACAGACTCCAGCGATATTCACAGCTAGCCTCCATGAATGGCCAACCTTAATCACAGGCTAGTAATTATTTGCCAAAATAACAAAACTAGACTGGACAGTCCAGTCTAGTTTTGTTGAAATGAAGTCATTAATAACAACCAAGACCCAATCAATGCACATAAGCCGCAATAAAAGTGAAGAAAAGCGCCAACGCATGCTCGATACTGCCGGTGATCTATTTCTCAGTGGCCCCTATGAAGCCGTTAGCATGGACACCATCGCCACCCATGCTGATGTTTCCAAGCAAACGGTTTATAGCCACTTTGGCAGTAAAGAAGAACTGTTTGCGGCGGTGATTGAAAGCGAATGCGCCAAACATGCCATAACCGAGCGCCTGTTTGACCCCAGCCAACCGGTTGAACAAGTACTGACTGAACTCGCCCATCACTTTACCGAACTACAGCAAAGCGATAGAGCGGTATGCCTGCACCGCACCTGTGCCGCTAACGCCTGCCACAACTCAGCAGTGGCCGAACTCTATTGGAATGCCGGCCCCAAAAGACTCCAGCTACTGCTACACAACTATCTGCAACAACAAACAGAGCAAGGCGTGTTACGCATCCCCAACCTAAAATTTGCCAGCCAACAACTGCTCTTCATGTTAAAAGCCGAACATCAGCACCGTAAAGTACTTGGCCTCGCACCACGGCAAAGCAAACAAGAAATACGCCAATACACTGAAAGCTGCGTAGCGCTATTTCTAACAGCCTATCGTAGCTAACCCCCGCTTCACCCTATAAATAAAGGCTTTTTTAAGCGTAAACGCTCTAACCACGCGATTGCAAAAAAAACTAAATGTGCCATTCTTAATATGGGTCTTATGACCGGCATCGCTCTCCTACTGGAGAGCCAGGGGGTCGAGGGGAGCGCAATACTCCCCCGACCGCCCACACATCAAAACCTCGAAACCCCATTTCTCAAAATCAAGTATGCGACCTTCACCGGCAAAGCCGTAAAAATCCCCTACTTACTTGGTACGCTTGCCAGCAACTTGGTGTAGAATAGTCACTCGTAAAAGTTTACGGGGCCGATTTGGATTCGACGCCGGTTACAAAACTTACGCGTGCATGCCGTGATGGTAGCCAATCACGTTAATCCAAAGCTGCAAACTATTAGTTGCCAACGATGACAACTATGGTGCTCAACTAGCTGCGTAAGTAGCCTGTTAGTACCTTCTAGTGGATGCGTCCGCTAGCGGCCTTTAGCAAGGTGCCAGTACCGCGCTATCGTCCGTCACTCAGAACTGGATCGCTGTGAAACCGCGCCTGAGGTGGATCTGCTAAACATTAATCAGGATCGCCAATAACGTCCTGCCCGTCGGGCTGTTTGCGGCTAAATCAATTGACGGAATCTAAGCATGTAGATCGCTAAGCAGAGGACTGGCGGACGCGGGTTCAATTCCCGCCGGCTCCACCAAATGACAGTCTAATCAAGTCTAGACCGAAACACGAAAGCCGCACCTCACAAGGGTTTGCGGCTTTTTTGTGTCCAAAGTAATCTGATCTATCCTAGCAATCTCGGGGGCACCACAGGGGCCATAAGAGCCACCTCAGGACTGATGCCCCCTGCGGTTTCAGTTGGCCGGAGGCAGAACTAGGACAGTTGTGGGATCACCATCGGCAAGGAGCTGACAGACATTAATCCCGTACTTTTTGGTCTGCCCCGCGGCTCACTCGAGTCATAATTTGACGAAACTCTGCGCCGCGAGCCGCGTATTCCCCCGGCGTTAGCTCATGAGTCATGAACAGGCTGATTAACCCGGACTCGGGATTAATAAAAAAGAAGGTATTCCCAGAGCCTGACCAGCCTACCGTACCGGCGGGTTGTCTGCCTCTCTCCTCGGCAGATTGATCTCCAATGGAAAATCCGTAGCCGAATGCAGTACTCGTTGGGCCGCGTCCCGGAATCCTTATGTGATCCGTGAACATATCCCGGACCGAGGTCTCGCTCAGGTAGCGTCGGCCGGCGAGTTGCCCGCCGTTGGCCAACATCCGCAGGAAGCGCAAATAGTCCCCGGCCGTCGACGCGATCCCGCCACCGCCGTCCAGTAGTCGCGCGTTGTCGCGGTAGTCAGATTCCTCGGGTGATTCAATGGGCTTGATGCCCATGGGGCTGGCCTCATACAGTGTCGTAAGCCTCGCCAAATGATCGTCACCGATGACGAAGCCCGTGTCACACATTCCCAATGGGTCAAACAGCATTGTGCGCAATGCGGTGGAAAGACGCTCGCCTGTAACGCGCTCGATGACAGCGCCCAAAACCGTAGTGGAATAGGAATAGTGAAAGCCCGAACCGGGTTGATGGAGCAGCGGCGCTACGCCAATTCGGCGCACAAGTTCATCCAGGGAGCGCGCAGGCTCACCATCCTCCGGTGATCGCCCGACTGGCGTATCGCGCATAACGCCATATTTGCGGTAATAACGATGCACCATTGTGCTTCCCGTAAAATGGTAGGCAATACCCGAGTTGTGCAGCAGCAAATCGCGGATAGTGATCGGACGTCGCGTCGGCTCGGTGACCATGTCCTCTACTTCACCCGAAACGTAAACGTGCATGTCTTCGAATTCAGGCAGGTACGTTGCCGCTGCTTCATGGAGCGACAGTTTACCTTGGTCTACCAGCATCATGATCGCGACGCTGGTTACAGGCTTCGACATCGAATAGAGGCGGAATATTGAGTCCTCACGCAGTGGTATTGACGCTTCCACGTCCTGCCAGCCGACGAGGGCTGTATGCAGCTGTACGCCATCACGCTCGACGATAGCGATCGCGCCAGGCAGCTGGGCCTGCTCCACAAGGCTCTGCAGTTGAACGGAAAGCGGAGAGGCTGCCGATTCGAGGCGCTTGGTAGCCCCCATGGACCAGGAAGCACCGATGAAAGTCACCAGCGAAAGCGCGAGAATGGCGGGGAGTTGTAGCATCGGGGGCTCCGTCTGATTGAGCGTTGAGTATAGGAGAAACAAACGCCCTATTCGTGGATACTCTACCCTAGCCGTCCGGAGTACGGCAATGCCGCATAGCTGCAGAGGCGGCCGCGCTTTAACAGGGCGTATATTACGTCTCTACTCCAGCGTGTAATAGTAACTCTTATATCTACTCCTGTTATCGAGGAAGCTTCACCCGAACAGATCACTTTACTTTCGAGTATGTGGCGACAGGTTGACCAAGCGGCAAGCAGTCGTCCTTTCGGAGGTGATATCGACACTAAAAAAAAGCGCGCGCAAGATGTTATTGAGCAAACGATACAATCAGCGAACGCGGTTATTTTAATTGCTTGCGAATATGTCGCACACGATAAAAAAATTATTGGCACTATTGCGGGGCATTTATACCAGCGCCCCGATGTTAAGTTATCCTCTAATGGTGTTATTCACGGCTTATGGGTTAATGAAAAAACCGTAAGCAAGGCGTTGGACAATTATTATTAAACAACGTTGAGCAACGCTTAATCACGCTTGGTGCACAAGCTTTTCAAGTGGGCTGGGATATAGCCAACCAACAAGCGAGTGAATGGTGTCAAAAACGCGGCCTTGATAGCCATCAAATGATTGCGAGTAAAAAATTTTATATCGATTCATTTTAATTATAAAACAGTGTTAAAAGATAAAAATATTAAACATATCGCTCATACTAAACATTTTATTGATTGGCGCATGCTTAACGATAAAAATTTAACGGCTAAGTAGTTTGGTAATAACTAATTACGCTGACAGTTAATTAAAAATTATTTTCTTACTCTCTATTTTTAAAAAATTGATTATAGTCGGTATATCTTTGCATTATTTTAGCACTCTTACACTTATTCATAATGCTACTTGGGGTTTAAACGATACTCGATAAGTTTTTCACGTTAGTGGCGGGTCTATCTATAGTGATTATAAATAACTTAGGGGTTTACAGCTTGATGCTATTAGGTTTTTTAATATAATAAAAAAGTTAAATATTATAATTATTAGGTGTTTTATTAAATATAATATGTATAAATTTATTGTGAAAATAAGTATGCCTATTAATAACACAGCGGCGGTAACTAGTTTGGCATTAAGCGCCACCGTCAACGACAATGTGTTCTCAGCTTAGGCTGATTAGCGTCGCAATAAGTTTATATACAGTTTAAAAACGTAAGCCCGCACTAAAATTATGTTGAAAATATCCGTCATGCTAAAACGCTATCTTATGTGTTGGTAGCGGCATGAGAGTTTCAAAAATCACCGCAGTTTGCATTATCGGAGGACTATTGCGCAAAGCAAGCGGTGAAGAAAAAATTCTTATTTTTAGCAACGTCCTTATTTTTTATCCGAAGTCCACAACAACAATCAGCAGCCTCTGGGTTCTATTGGCAGCATGAACGCAATCATGACGGGCAACTATTACCTGTCCTGCACGCGCTATTAACCATTCGTTTGGACACTTTTTGCCATTGATGGGCTACAACGCATCGTTGTCGTACTGCCATAAGAGCTTCACAGAAACTTAATGATAACGAAGCTTATCTGCAATGAAATATTTCTAATCTACTCAAACGGGTTAAGCAAGCACACAGCCAAGTCGATGGCACCCGAACAAGTAACTTCTTCCAACCACAGCAAGATGTGAGACTATATATGAGCCCAAAAGATACTGAGATAGTGGATAACGCGCAATTGCATGACGATATGGAGGACATCCCCTCCAATAACTCGGGTAATCGTCCCTTCGAATTCGTACTGGAAACAAGTCTAAGTCGCCGCAAGGTGATGGCAGGTAGCTTGGCAGTGGCAGCGACCAGTTTTTTTTCTCCAGCCGCCACTGCAGCCTGGGATTACTGGGATAAAGACTCTTGGAACAAAAATAAACGCTGGGGCCGCAAAAAAAGCAAGCTGGTTAACTTCAGTCCGGTGGCTATCAGCGATGTAAACGATATCAGCATGCCCACTATCTCGGACGACTATGAATATCAGGTGTTGATCCCTTGGGGCACCCCGATAGAGCCCGGTGCAACCGCTGAATATGCGGGTGACCCAAATTCGCGTCCTAGTTCGGTCGAAGCTTCACTACAGGTAGGCCTTGGCCACGACGGCATGTGGTTCTTTCCAATGGACCAAGCGGCTAGCTTGGCTTACGGAAAGGGTTACAGTCGGCGCAACGATCTCGGTATGCTGTGTGTCAATCACGAGTTCGGCACCAACAGCCACGCTTTAGGCAAAGGCGCACCTGAAAGTCTTGAAGACGTGCGTTTGTCCCAGAATATCCACGGGGTCTCAGTGTTGAAGATCAAAAATACCAAGCGTCGTGGCTGGAAAGTAATACGCAGCAAAAACACCCGTCGTATTACGGTCAACACCCCGGTTGCCTTCACGGGTCCTGCCGCAGAATCAGAGCTGCTGCAGAACCCAAACGGTAATATTCCGCTGGGCACGGTCAACAACTGTGGATCAGGCCCCACTCCCTGGGGTACCTATCTGACCTGTGAAGAAAACTTTAATGGCTACTTCGGTACACAAAGCTCGTTCTTCCCCTCCGAAGAACAGCAGCGCTACGGCTTCTCCGACACCGGTTTTGGCTATGGTTGGTACCTGTTTGATAAACGCTTCGACCTGAACGACGAAGATTATGTCAACGAGCAAAACCGGTTTGGCTGGATTGTTGAAATTGATCCCTTTGACGCAACCCAGAAGCCGACCAAACGCACCGCTCTTGGTCGTTTCAAACATGAGGCGATTGCTATCGCTGAAAGTAGCAACGGACGTATCGCCGCTTACATGGGTGACGACCAGCGCTTTGACTACTGCTACAAGTACGTCTCTGACAAGTCCTGGAAGCAAGCTCTCGAAGTCGGTGAAAGCCCACTGGATGAAGGTAAGCTTTACGTTGCACGGTTTAACGATGACGGCACCGGCGAGTGGCTGGAGTTGACCATCGAGAACGAGCTATTGGCGCAGCGCTTTGACTCTCAGGCAGAGCTGTTGATCTACGTGCGCATCGCCTCTGACTTGCTGGGTGCCACACCCATGGATCGGCCTGAGTGGACCACAATTGGTACGTCAGGTGAAGTATTTTGGACCCTGACCAACAATAGTCGCCGTGAAACCGCCAATGCGCCCAACCCTGAAACGCCAAACAGTAATGGCCACATCATCCGCACCAAAGATGATGGCGACTTCCTCGGTACCAACTTCAGCTGGGATATCTACATTCTGGCTTCTTCAACCTTGGACACTGAAGGCGCTTTCTCCTCACCGGATGCGGCCTGGGCAGACCAGCATGGCCGCTTGTTCATTGGCACCGATGGCAGCCAGCCGGATGGACTTCAGGATCAGCTGATTGTGTTTGATACCACTAAGGATGAGCCCGAGCCCAAGCGCCTGCTGGTAGGTGTTAGCAATGATGAGATCACAGGCTTTACCATTACGCCCGATCAACGCACTGCTTTTATCAATATCCAACA
The DNA here is from genome assembly GCA_051277205.1 of Oceanicoccus sp. GTDB lineage: Bacteria > Pseudomonadota > Gammaproteobacteria > Pseudomonadales > Dasaniaceae > Oceanicoccus. The sequence goes on from JBNMPW010000032.1 coordinate 11,310, forward strand.
CCCAGGTAATGGGTCGCCGACAGATACCAGCTTTCCGGCGTACTCGGATGGGGTCACTATTCCACGCGACTGCACGCTGATTATTACCCGGCGGGATGGCGGGATCATCGGCTCCTGACGGGCATTTAGTTCAAACCGGCCTAAGTATGGGCCAGGCAGTATCGGCATTGAACGCCGATACTGCCCTCCATGTTTTTCAACAATTAAATTTTGAGGTTATCACTATGGGCATTAGTCCTACACAATTGATTATTATCCTGGTTATCGTCGCGTTGTTGTTTGGGACCAAACGACTGCGAAATATCGGTGGCGATCTTGGCGACGCCATCAAGGGTTTCAAGAAGTCGATGAGCGACGATGAAACCAGTCACATTAAAATCGATTCTACTGCGTCGGAAACTAGTTCCGAGCCATTGGAAGTTGTTAACAAAGATCTGGCCTAACTCGGAGTACCGCTGCCATGTTCGACATCGGATTCCTAGAAGTTTTGATCGTATTCGTGATCGCACTATTGGTGCTGGGCCCGGAGCGCATGCCCGATGCAGTCAGACAGGCGGGACGCTTGATTGGCGGTGCAAAACGAACTCTCAATCACTGGACGCTAGAGGTTAATCGACAGCTGGACAACGATGCGCTGCAACAGTCAGTGAAAGAAGAGCTCAGAATCAGCCAGATCAATGAGGAGATGCAGCAGATAAAAGTATCCATGAATGCTGCGCTGGACGTGGCATCTGCGGATACACCCTCGGCCAACTCCGCTATGGTGAATCGCTCGTCAACTGTGCATAGCAACACAGAGCCAGCGCCACTATCACTGTCCACCCGACCGAGCCTAACCCTATGACTTTGCAATCAACCTACAATGACCTAATAGATCACAGGCAGCCACTGATTATCCATTTGACTGAGCTTCGCAATCGATTGCTTTACTGCGTGCTTGCGGTTGGTGTGTTTTTTAGTGGCCTGTTCTTCTTTGCCAATGAACTCTACGAGTTGATTTCCGAACCACTGCGCCGGCATCTTCCCGAAGGCACGTCGATGATCGCAACGGATGTGGCTGCTCCGTTCCTGACCCCGTTCAAGCTGAGCTTGGTAGCGGCACTTGTGCTGGCGATGCCGTTCGTTTTTTATCAAATCTGGCAGTTTGTGAAGCCAGGTCTGCGAAGGTCTGAACAAGCGCTGGCCTGGCCTCTGCTGACCAGCAGTATTGTATTGTTTTATTTGGGGATCGCCTTCGCATACTTTCTGGTGTTCCCATTAGTATTCGGCTTTTTCACTCAGGTGGGACCGTCGGACGTTGCAGTGATGACCGATATTAGCCGCTATCTGGACTTTGTGATCAAGCTGTTTCTGGCATTTGGTTTCGCGTTTGAAATCCCCGTGGTGACGTTTCTGTTGGTGCTCACTGGCATCTGCACACGGCAGTCATTGAGACACAAGCGTGCCTACGTGTTTGTCAGCTGCTTTGTTGTCGGCATGTTGCTGACACCACCGGACATCATTTCCCAGTTTCTGTTGGCACTGCCGATGTGGCTGCTGTTCGAGGCAGGGCTGTGGATGACAAGGTGGATCAGGGATGATGACGACGCAGCTGCTTAGAGGCTTCTTTAAAATGTGCCAATCATCCGTTGTAATGTCCACTGGATATTGGCATCAAAGCAACGAGTGATGAATTTTGCGTTGTAGTCGCAACATAAGCTATGGCTGATGAGGTTTAACGCTGAACAGCGTCGGAGAGTATAGGCGAAACAAACGCCCTATTCGTGGCCACTCTACCCTATCCGTCCGGAGTACGGCAATGCCGCATAGCTACCGAGGCGCTTAAAATCCAATCAGTAATACGGTGGTTTCCATTGAACTGTGTAGGCACTGATAGCCAACAAGAAAAATTAAAAATAAGAAGCCATACATGGTAATTAAAGCTGTCTATGAACTTCTGTTAAAACACTAGATCACAATGAAATATTCGATCATATATCGAATAGCTACTGTACGATCAGCTGCTGGATATGTGGCTGGTAAACACGAACATAATCGATCGCCATTGTTGCTGGAAAAGCCTCCTTACTAATACCTTTTTGCCCCCCATTGGCCCCAACAGCGATATTAAATAGTAAATGTTGTGGCTTATCAAAAGGACTTTGCTCATGGAAAGTAAACAATCAATGGCTTGTCAGTGCCGGTTGTCGCCGAATACATCCGCAGTGCGATTTGTCCGGCAGCGGTTGATGCCTGCCATGTGCTATAGGGCGTAGCCGTGGTACGGCCCTTTCGCGCGTTGGCATTGGTATAGCGGTAGAACCAGCGCAGCAGCGTTGCCATTAGCGTAGCTAACATGCGGTAAACTCTGCCTTGAATCACTTTAGTGAGTGGTTTCGTCAAAGGTATCTGTCTCAGGTTTTTGTTCATACCAATCGACGCCAGCCTCATCGCGGTGGCAACAAATTCTGCGCCGGCCTAAAAGACAGTTCAGGTGCGCGAGTGTTTCGCCGGTGGCCATGCCTAAAAGGCCCGCTGTGATTTCGCGTTTAAACAATGCCGAAAAGCAATCCACGGCACGCTTGGGTTCTGCCAGTAGCTCATATAATTTATCAAGATCTCTTTCGTGGGATTCTATGACCTGGGTTAAGCGCACATGAAGGCCATAAAAAGGCGCTTCATGGGCCGGCAGCACCAGCACGTCGTCCGGTAGGAGTTCCCGTATACGAGAATTTGAACGCAGCCAGTCCTTGAGCGGGTCGCCAACAGGTTCGGTGGGGAAAACGCTGACATTGGGTGTAATCTTGGGCAGTATCTGATCGCCGGATATGAGTAGTTTTAGCGCCGGACAATACAGGGAGATATGTTCTGGGGAGTGCCCACTGCCAACAATAAGTTGCCAGTAACGGTTGTTAATGTGAATTGTTTCACCGTCGACCATCCTCCTGAAACTATCCGGAAGCGGTGTGATCGCCCGGCCAAAATCGCCAAATTTATTGCGGTACACTTCGAGTTGGTCTTGGTCATAGCCCGCTGCGCGATAAAACCGCAATGCAACTTCCGGCGCCTCGCGGCCGGTATCACTTGCCATCGCTCTGCACATCAGAAACTCTTCACGCGACATCCACAATTCACAGCCAAATTTTTCAGTGAGCCAGCCGGCAAGGCCGACGTGGTCAGGATGAAGGTGTGTGCAAATCACTCTGACAATAGGTTTGCCACCCATAAACTCTTTAAAGATCTGTTCCCAGATTTTCTTGGCAGAGTCTATTCCAAGGCAGGTGTCTACGACCGTCCAGCCATTGTCGTCTTCAAGCAACCACAAATTAATGTGGTCCAGGGACATAGGCATGGGAAAGCGTGCCCAATAAACCCCATCGGCGACTTTTTCAGGAATACCCGGTGTAGGGTCCGCTTTGACGCCCCATGGGTAGTTAAGGCCTCTGTATAATTCGTAATTCTCTGTGAGCATTGGTTTGAGTATCGCAATTGTCAGCTAGCAGGTTGCGTATATTCGGCTGTTGGGCGAAGTATGTCCAGAGATGCTGCTCGCGTGTTAACCCACGCCGCGGTCCGCACCTTTCCACTACTGCGCTTTCACCGCCTTTTTGTCGGTTTTACCCACTGGTGTCAGCGGAATGGCATCAATGGTGGATGGCGTCGGTGTTCATAGTGTCTCTGTGATTTTCAAACCGCGGCGGAGTGCTACCCGGGCCTCTTGTTTTTCTCGCTGGCTTACAGCGGCATGGGCGAGCATGCTTGAGCCGTGAAAGGTGCCGGGGTAGCTGTGTAATTCGACAGAAACGCCTGCCTGCATGAGTTTCAGGGCATACAACACGCCTTCATCTCGCAACGGGTCAAATTCCATGGTGGTTACGTGGGCTGGAGGCAGTCCGGAAAGATTCTCGGCGCGAGCCGGCGCTGCATAAAACGGGACGTTGTCGTCGCCGCGCGAATAGTCACTGCCAAGATAGTAGTCCCAGCTTAATTTTGCGCTGGGTTTGTTCCACATAGGGGTGTCGACAAACTGGTTCATACTCGGGGTATTTAGGCGGTCGTCAACTTCGGGGATTCCCAGATATTGGAAACACAGCTTCGGGCCATTGCGGTCTCTAGCGAGCAGTGCCGTCGCGGCGCTAAGACCGGCCCCTGCACTTTGACCATAGACGCCAATTCTATCGGAATCAATGCCTAGATCGCCGGCATTTTCGCTTATCCAGGTCAGCGCACTATAACAATCTTCCAGCCCGCCGGGGTAGGCGGTTTCCGGCGCCAGTCGATAATCCACCGACACCAGTATGATGCCAAGATCACGGCACAGCGCAAGGCAATTACCATGCTCACTATCAAGGTTGCCTATGACAAAACCGCCGCCATGCAAGTAGAGCAAAGCGGGTACTGGGCCGTTCATTGTATCTGGCGTATAAACACGTAGCGGAACTGGGGGCGCACCCTCTGAGCCCGGTATTGTCAGGTTTTCTAACTTCAGGCCAGATTCGTCGAGGTCCACATTCATCTGCTGAATCAGCTCGTTAAATCCTGCTCTTGCGGCGGGTGCATCGACGAGAGACAGAGGCGGCAAGAATTCGATTGCAGATACCAGTTCTGGGTCAATATTATAGGTCATGACTTTTTTCTCCTTGGTCTTATTGTGCCCGGGCAACGGCTGCGGGCAATGTCACCACAGGCCAGAATTAATGCCGGATATGGATTAGTGATGGCATTTAACAGCATATCTTGTCCGATTGGAATGTGTACCTCGGGTCGATGTAAACGCATACTCAATTCTTTGGGATTATCCGCGCCGGCGCCACCAAATGACAGTCTAATCAAGTCTAGACCGAAACACTAAAGCCGCAACCCAAAAGGGTTGGCGGCTTTTTTGTGACTTCTATAATCTTTTTCCAGATTAAAAAGAATATTAAGGCAGGTAACTAGTTCCCATCAGGTAGGCATCAACTTCGCGTGCAGCGCGGCGGCCCTCATCAATCCCCCAAACAATTAGGCTTTGACCACGACGCCCGTCGCCAGCAGCAAATATACCGGGCTTGCTGGTGGCAAACTTATCGTAGTCGGCCTTAATATTAGAACGAGGGTCTTTCTCAACATTAAACTGATCAACCAACCCGCCTTCAGGTCCCATGAAGCCCATGGCCAGCAATACAAGATCGGCAGGAATAATTTTTTCAGAACCGGCGACTTTATTAGGCACCATTGCGCCATCTGGCTTACGCTCCCACTCGATATCAACGGTATGTACGGCTTTAACATTGCCGTTACCGTCGCCTTCAATTTTGGTTGTCATAACCACATAACGGCGCGGATCATCACCTTGAACAGCTATCGATTCTTGCTGACCATAATCAACCAACAAGCGCTTAGCCCATTGTGGCCAAGGGTTATTGGCCTGCCGTGACTCGGGCGGTTGAGGCATGATTTCTAATTGAGTGACACTTTTACACTGATGCCGTAAGGATGTACCCACGCAATCGGTACCCGTGTCACCACCACCAATGATAACCACATCTTTACCTTTAGCATTGATGAAATTACCGTCCGTATGTTTACTGTCTAACAAACTCTTTGTGTTAGCTGTTAGAAACTCCATGGCAAAATGAATGCCATTAAGCTCGCGACCTTCGTCAACGATTAGATCACGAGGAACAGTTGCACCTACACACAAAACAACGGCGTCAAAATCATGTTCGAGTTTTTCGGCAGAAATATCTTTGCCCACTTCGGTATTGGTAACAAACACAATACCCTCCTCGGCCAGAATATCGACACGACGCTGGACGATTTCTTTTTGCAGTTTCATATTAGGGATACCGTACATCAACAAGCCACCGATACGGTCGGCGCGCTCATAAACAGTAACCATATGACCAGCCGAATTAAGCTGTGCGGCGGCGGCTAAACCTGAAGGTCCGGAACCAATAACGACAACATTTTTACCGGTACGCTTGGTTGGGATGTTGGCTACAACCCAGCCTTCTTCAAAGGCTTTTTCTATAATTGAATATTCATGAAGCTTGATGGTAACTGGGTCAGCATTGATGCCAAGTACACAAGAACTCTCACAGGGTGCGGGGCATACGCGACCGGTAAACTCAGGAAAATTATTGGTTTTATGTAGCAGCTGCACCGCTTCTTTCCAGCGGCCGCGGTAAATCATGTCATTCCACTCAGGAATCAGGTTGTTGACTGGGCAGCCTGCAACAGCTGGAGCATATTGTGATACCGCTGATTGGCAAAACGGCACACCACAATCCATGCAACGTGAGGCCTGCTGTTCAATGTCTCCCTGCTCCATGTGATCATGGACCTCATACCAGTCAATCAAACGCAACTTAGGGTCACGATCACCTGGTAAGGTTCTTTCTACTTTCATAAACCCGGTTGGATTTCCCATAATATTATCTCCTATTCAGCTCAGGCGCTTTGAGCTGCCAGATTTTCAAGATGCATGTCAAAGGCTTCCACTGCCACTTCGTATTCAGTTTCAAATTTGCCAGTGTTACGGGCCTGATCCATATACTGCTGCATTTTTTTGAAATCAACAGGCATAACTTTTACAAAACGTTTTACGGCACTGTCCCAATCGGCGAGCAATTCTTCTGCAACGTCCGATTGGGTGTTTTCTTTATGCTCGGATATTAAGGCTTTTAGTTCAGCAATCTCTTCAATGCTTTCAAGCGTTTCAAGCTTAACCATTTCCATATTACATTTGCTGGCAAAATCTTTGTCGCTGTCCAGTACGTAAGCAATACCGCCGGACATACCGGCAGCGAAATTACGTCCTGTTTGACCTAGAATAACAACCCTACCGCCGGTCATATATTCACAACCATGGTCGCCAACACCTTCAACAACAGTGGTTGCTCCCGAGTTACGAACGCAGAAACGCTCACCTGCTATACCACGAATAAAGGCTTTTCCTGCGGTTGCGCCAAACAAGGCAACATTACCAATCAAGATATTGTTACGAGCTTCAAAGGGGGCTTCCTTGGGAGGATAAATAGCCAAGTTGGCACCCGATAAACCTTTGCCAAAATAATCATTGGCATCACCTTCAAGTTCAAAGCGAATACCTTTAGCAGAGAAACAACCAAAGCTTTGTCCTGCGGAACCGTTAAATTTAACGTTGATAGTATTTTCTGGTAGCCCGTCAGCATTATATTTTTTCGATATCTCATTAGATAACATGGTGCCAATGGTGCGATCGGTATTGACTACTTCATATTCTAGATTGACTGGCGTTTGATTTTCCAGGGAATCCTTGGCGTCCTCGATCATTCGACGATCGAGGATATCGTGGATCAGATGCTTTTGTTCTTTCGAACAATAAAGCGTTTCACCTTCGGCGCATTTTTCTTGGAAGAGTAGCGGGCTTAAATCAATGCCTTTATATTTTTTATGGCCAACTTCGTCCAGTACTTTTAAGTACTGGGTCTGCCCAACCATGTCATTAATAGTTTTGAAGCCGAGCTCTGCCATAATTTCACGTAAGCCTTCTGCCATCATGGTGAAGAAGTTAACCAAAATATCAGCTTGGCCACTGAAGCGGCCACGCAACTCTTTATCTTGAGTCGCGATACCCACGGGGCAAGTGTTTAGGTGACATTTGCGCATCATGATACAACCTTCAACGACTAGCGCCGCTGTCGCCATGCCGTATTCTTCGGCACCTAACAAGGTTGCAATAGCTAAATCACGAGGGGTTTTTAATTGCCCATCGGTTTGCACTGTAATTCGGCTACGTAATTTATTACGAACCAGTGTCTGATGCGTTTCAGCCAAACCAAGTTCCCAAGGCAGACCAGCATGCTTGATCGAGCTAAGTGGCGAAGCACCCGTACCACCGTCGTGACCGGCTATCAGCACAACATCCGCATAGCCCTTACAAACACCTGATGCAATAGTTCCTACACCGGCTTCTGAAACGAGCTTAACGTTCACTCGCGCTTCACGGTTGGCATTTTTCAGATCAAAGATAAGTTGTGACAAATCTTCAATGGAGTAAATATCATGATGTGGCGGCGGAGAAATAAGTCCAACACCTGGAGTAGAGTTTCGAGTACGTCCAATCCACGCATCAACCTTGTGACCGGGTAACTGTCCACCCTCCCCTGGCTTAGCTCCCTGCGCCATTTTTATTTGTAGTTCGTCGGCATTAGCCAAGTAATAACTGGTCACACCAAAACGCCCAGAAGCTACCTGCTTAATGCGCGATTTCATCGAATCGCCATTTTCCAATGGTGCAAAACGAATAGGGTCTTCGCCCCCTTCACCACTATTACTTTTGCCGCCAATACGGTTCATAGCGATGGCTAGCGTGGTATGGGCTTCCCATGAAATCGAACCAAAGGACATAGCACCTGAAGCAAAACGTTTAAAAATACCTTCAATGGGCTCAACGTCTTCTAAAGGAATAGATTTATGACCGGAGGAAAATTCGAGTAAGCCGCGCAAGGTAAACGCATCTTTGCTTTGAGTATCGACTGATTTTGCATACTCTTTAAACTGCTCAGTACTGTTACTAGCCGTTGAATGTTGCAGCATACGAATGGTGGTAGGGTTAAATAGATGGCGCTCGCCATCATGACGCCAAGCGTAGTCGCCACCTGTTTTTAGAAGGTCGTCTGTGGCAATTCGGTTTTCAGGTAAGTAGCCCTCCCTGTGATTCAGTAATGCTTCTCTCGCAATTTGGTTCAGGTCAATGCCTTGAATACGGCTGACTGTGCCCGTAAAGTAATTATCAACAACATCACTATTAATACCTAATGCTTCAAAAATCTGTGCACCCTGATAAGACTGCAGTGTTGATACGCCCATTTTCGAGAATATTTTTAACAGACCGCTGCCGACAGCTTTAGTGAATTTTCCGACGACTTCGTCATCACTCAATTTAGAATTGATAGCGCCTTCATCACGCAGACTGAATAAGCTTTCGATGGCTAAGTAAGGGTTAACCGCTGCCGCACCAAAACCCAAGACGGTGGCAAAATGATGGGTTTCACGTATATCACCAACTTCAAGAATAAGGTCGGCCTTGGCACGTAAGCCTTCACGGATCAAATAGTGATGAATCGCTGCGGTCGCTAATACCGAAGGAATAGCGGCATGATCGGTATCGATAGCACGATCACTTAATAGAAGTAACGCATAGCCATCGTTAACAGCATCTTTTGCGTACTGACAGACACGATCAAGAGCCGATTTTAATTCACCGTCTTCACCCGTAGCTCTAAAGGTAATATTAATGGTTTTAGACTGTAGGTTGTTATGGTCAATGTTCTGTAGCTTTTGGAAATCTTCATTGGTCAGCACAGGCTGATCGATTTCAAGCTTGTGACAATGCTCGGGCGTCTCTGCCAATAGATTGTGCGAATTACCAATATAACCACGCAAAGACATTACCAACTCTTCTCGAATGGGGTCTATGGGTGGATTGGTTACTTGTGCAAACAACTGTTTAAAGTAATGTGACAGTTGCTGCGGCCGATCAGAAAGCACGGCTAGTGGAGTATCCGTACCCATAGCACCCAGAGGTTCTTTGCTAGTCCCAACCATCTGCGCCAGAATAAGGTTAAGGTCTTCGTTGCTGTAGCCAAAGGCTTTCTGCGTTTTTCTTAGGTTGGGTAGCTTTATTGAAGCAGCAACTGGTGCGGGCAGTTCGCTCAATAGTATTTTGTTATCAAGTAGCCATTTAGCGTAAGGCTGCATAGAACATACCTCTTGCTTAACCTCGTCATCACTAATGATGCGACCCTGCTCCAGGTCAGCAATAAATATCTTACCTGGCTGCAACCGACCTTTTTCTACCACGGTAGATTGATCAATACAGATGGCTCCAGTCTCAGAGCCCATAATTAAAGTGCCATCATCTGTGAGCAAATAACGAGAAGGTCGTAGTCCGTTTCGATCAAGTGTTGCACCAATCATATTACCGTCAGTAAAAGAAATTGATGCTGGCCCATCCCAAGGCTCCATAATACAAGCGTAGTACTCATAAAATGCCCTTTTAACCGGGTCCATATCTTCCTGACTTTGCCAAGCTTCAGGCACCATCATCATCATCACCTGTGCCAATGGACGTCCGCTAAGAACAAGCAGCTCAATGGCCATATCGAGGTTTGCAGAATCGGAATTTCCCCGGTTACAGATTGGGGTTATCATTTTCATTTCGGCGTCTGTGAAATTTATCGAATCAAACATCGCTTCGCGCGCATTCATCCAATTAATATTGCCCTGAACGGTATTTATCTCACCATTGTGAGATAAATACCGAAAAGGTTGCGCACGACGCCACGCCGGAAATGTATTTGTTGAAAAGCGAGAGTGGAACATGGCCAAACCCGAAGTAACACGCTCGTTCTGTAGGTCTAAATAGTATTGCTTCACCTGTGCGGTGGTGAATTGTCCTTTATATACAATGGTCCGGGACGATAGTGAGGCGATATAGAATTCATCGACCTCATTAGCGATGATGGTATTAATAGTATGTGAACTGTACTTGCGTAAAACAAATAATTTACGTTCGAATTCCTGCTGCGAAAGGTCAGCAGGCTTTTGAATAAACAACTGTTCAATTTGGGGTTCTGATTCGACTGACGCAGCACCTAGCATTGAATTATCAACAGGTACATCGCGATATCCTAATAAGCTTAGGTTTAAGTCTTCAATGGATGTATTTAAAACTTTACGACATTCTTCTGCTCGCTTGGGGTCAGAGGGAAAGAAAATCATCCC
>JBNMPW010000033.1:0-22004 GCA_051277205.1 Oceanicoccus sp.
TGGTCTACACTAGTACTGATAGCTTGGGTGACAACGACAGTTAGCGATTTAAAAATAGTAGCCCAGCTAACTGATAGTAGCAACGGCGTTAATTATTCCGACAGCAAGAGCAGCAATAGATTATGTTAGAACAGATTGAAAGAAAGCACGAGCGCAAACAACTCAACCAGCCCATGCCGATTATCGATGTCATCAATGGCGGTCAATTTGGTGAATTGGTCAATGTGACGGTTGAAGGCATTATGGTGATCACCGATAAAGAGATCCCCACTCAATCGATCTATCAGCTATCACTGAAACTACCTATGACCATCGCTGGCAGCGATACAGTGGAATTGGGCGCCGATTGTTTATGGTGCCGGGAAGTTGAAAATTTCCATCGCTATTGGGCTGGGTTTCAAATTATTGATGCATCCGATACCGCTATGACCCAATTGGAACAATTAATTAACCATTACAGTGCATAATCCTGTCCACAAGGATTAACCCCAACCAGCTTTCTGGGTATAATCGCCCCGCAAGGCCATAGACAGTATTTGCCCCTGCATGTATCAGCGATATCGCTGCCCCTAACCACCCTATTTCATATAACGAGGATGTCATGTTGCGTCTTGATCAAGCAACTCCGGAACAACTGCGCGAGTTAGAACGCTCACTGAGCGAGCAATACCAAACTATGGCACAAGCGGGCCTGAACTTAGATTTAACCCGCGGCAAACCCAGCAGCGAGCAATTAGACCTATCCAATGCCCTAGATGGTATTTTGGCGGGCAACTACCGCGACAGCGCGGGCACTGACTTGCGCAACTATGGTGGCCTTGATGGTATTCCCGCCGCCAAACAATTATTTGCGTCCATGATCGGGGTAAAACCAGATGAAGTGCTTATTGGCGGCAACAGCAGCCTGACCTTGATGCACTTTGTTGCGCAGACTGCACTGCGTTCTGGCGTCAGCAATGACCCCAGCAGCGCCTGGAACCACAATGACGACACCATTAAGTTTCTCGCTCCTGTGCCTGGTTATGATCGCCACTTTAGCGTTTGTGAGCATTTAGGTATCGAATTAATACCCGTCGCCATGGATAACAATGGCCCCGACATGGAGCAAGTTGAACAACTGCTTGCGGCCGACAGCAACATCAAAGGCATCTGGTGTGTACCCCGCTTCTCTAATCCTACCGGTATCGTCTACTCCGATGAAGTGGTCAACCGTATCGCCAAGCTGGCAAACATAGCAGGAGAAGGCTTTCGCGTATTTTGGGACAACGCCTATGCTGTACATGCACTGGTAGATGACGCCCCGCAACTGGCTAACCTTATGGACAGCTGCCGACAACAAGGTACGCAGGACAGCGTTTATATCTTTGGCTCTACTTCTAAAGTTACCTTCGCCGGCGCCGGTGTTTCTTTTGTTGCCTCCTCAAAGGCAAACTTAGCAACCTTAAAACAAAATATTGCGTTCATCTCTATCGGCCCCGATAAAGTCAATCAACAGCGCCATGTCAATTTTCTCAAAGACAGCGGCACCATAGCAGCCCATATGCAGCAACACGCTGCCATTATGCAACCGCGCTTCGATGCCGTATTAAATGCACTCAATACTGCGTTTGCCGGTAGTGATATGGGCAGTTGGGGCGAACCGAAGGGAGGCTATTTCATCTCTTTTGATAGCCGTCCTGGCTTAGCCCGCGAGATCATCAAATTGGCCGCCGATGCTGGGGTAAAACTCACTCCCGCCGGAGCTACCTTCCCCTATGGCAACGACCCAGAAGATAAAAATATCCGTTTGGCACCCACCTTCCCATCGGCTGCCGACGTGGTTAGCAGCATGCAAGTGTTTGTGTTGTGTGTGAAACTGGCCTCAATCAGGCAAGCGCTGGCCAGTTAACATCCACAACCAAAAACGCCAGCATGATGCTGGCGTTTTTGGTTGTGAGCTTCGGTTTCGTTAGCTGTGATCAACTAAGCCGGTCTAATCAATATCCCCACTGACAGGTCGTGCACCGCCCGGCAGAGGAAAAGCCGATACATTACTGGCAGCTCCTGGCGTGGCATCATGAATTTTACCCACCCCTTCTTTTTCCACCTCATCAATGCGCACAATAGAGTGCATTGGCAGATAAGACCTTGAAACGCCAGCAAATTCTGTTTTTAGCTTCTCTTCAGCCGGATCGACAATCATCTGACTGCGCTCATCAAAAAGAAATTCTTCTACTTCAATAAAGCCATACATCTCGCTTTGATAAATGGCCTTAGCATATAGCTCATAGACTTTATTCTGGTTAAGAAAGATAACCTTATAAATTGGTTCACTTTGTGACATAACAACCCTTCAACAATATCGACGACGCTGGGCACAGTGACTAGTGCTGCAAACAATTGTTAAGGATTTTATCATACTGTAGTCAATAAATATCCGTATCGAGTATAATATGCCCCCGTATTTCAACTGTGGTAAGCAGTACATGAACAAGCCTATTTCCGGCACCCAAACTAGTAGCTCTATCGCCAGCTCTGCAAGCGTCAGCGAAACCTCTAAGAATGGCACTCAGAGCGGGGCCAAAGATAAAGTCAAAAAGCTATTTATCAAAACCCACGGCTGCCAAATGAACGAGTATGACTCGAATCGGCTCCAAGACCTATTGGGTGTCAGCCATGGGCTGGAAATTACCGATAACGCAGAAGACGCCGATGTGTTGCTACTCAACACTTGCTCGATACGCGAGAAAGCGCAGGAAAAAGTGTTTCATCAATTGGGCCGCTGGAGACATTTAAAAGAACAGAACCCCAATCTCATCATTGGCGTGGGCGGCTGTGTTGCCAGCCAAGAAGGCGCCGCAATAGGTAAGCGAGCACCCTTTGTTGACGTAGTGTTTGGCCCCCAAACCCTACACCGCGTGCCAGAAATGATCAATGCTAGCAAGCCTAAGGGCCCAGTACTGGTTGATGTCACCTTCCCAGAGATCGAAAAATTCGACGCTTTACCCGAACCCAGCGTCAATGGACCCAGCGCCTTTGTCTCGATTATGGAAGGCTGCTCTAAGTACTGCACCTTCTGTGTGGTGCCCTATACTCGTGGCGAAGAAGTCAGCCGCCCATTTGATGACGTCATAGCCGAGATTGTTAGCCTCAGCGAAAAAGGCGTTAAAGAAGTCAACCTGTTGGGCCAGAACGTCAATGCTTATCGCGGCGAAAACCACGAAGCCGACATCGTCGACTTTGCCGAATTGCTGTATTTTGTCGCCGCCATCCCCGGTATCGAACGTATCCGCTACACGACCTCGCACCCGGTAGAGTTCAGCGATGCGCTAATTGAAGCCTATCGTGACATTCCTGAATTGGTAAGCCATTTACATCTGCCCGTACAAAGCGGCTCCGACCGTATTTTGGCGGCCATGAAACGGGGCCATAATCGCGACGAATATATTGCCAAGATGAAGCGTCTGCAAGAAATTCGTCCCGACATCAGCTTTTCATCAGACTTTATTATTGGCTTTCCCGGCGAAACTGACCAAGATTTTGAAGACACTATGAGCCTCATCACCGAGATAGGTTTCGATTTGTCCTTCAGCTTTATCTATAGCGCACGTCCCGGTACTCCAGCAGCAGAACTGACTGATGACACCCCTGAAGCGGTAAAAAAGCAGCGTCTGCAACGACTTCAGCAGCAGATCAATCAGCAAACCCAGCAAATCAGTCGGCAAATGGTTGGTAAGCGAGCCAAAATTCTGGTTACCGGCGTCTCCAAAAAAGACCCTGGACAATTACAAGGCCGTACCGAAAACAACCGCGTAGTTAATTTTTCTTCTACTAATCAATCACTTATCGGTGGTTTTTCGCAAGTGGATGTAACTGAAGCACTGCCTAACTCATTGCGCGGCACGCTGGCCAGCTAAGCGCTTGGCCGTCTAAAAAACCGTACTATCAATAGTTTTACTTGGCAGAAAATCAGTATATGCTTAGTTCAAATTTAGCGCCGACTGAAGCGGCTTATTAAAACAACTTGAACACATTGCCCCCATCGCAACAGGCCCTCACACTTGAGCCTAATGACCCCCAAGCCCTTGCTAACCTATGCGGCCAATTTGACGAGCACCTGCGTCAGATAGAGCAACGCTTGCCGGTCACACTTCGCAACCGTGGTAATCAATTTGATATCAGCGGTGAAGCGACTGCAGTGCATGCCTGCGTAGTGATTCTGAAAGACCTCTATCAAGAAGCGCTTGATGGCGTCAGTCTTAACCCCGAAACCATTCACCTCAATTTACAACAAGCGGGAATCGAAGCCATTCAAAACGATAGCGGACAGCAACAAGATCACAGTGTTGAAGCCATCACCCTGATCCATACCAAAAAAGCCACCATCAAACCGCGCGGAAAAAATCAGCAGGGGTATGTCCGCGCCGTTGCCAATAACGACATTAATTTTGGTATTGGCCCAGCCGGCACCGGTAAAACTTATTTGGCAGTTGCCTGTGCGGTGCAAGCTTTAACGAATGACGAAGTAGAGAGGATTTTATTGGTTCGCCCGGCAGTAGAAGCTGGCGAAAAACTGGGTTTTTTACCCGGTGATTTAGCACAAAAAATTGATCCTTATTTACGTCCGTTATATGACGCGCTCTACGAAATGTTAGGCGTCGAAACTGTCACTAAAATGATCGAACGCAATATTATTGAAATCGCGCCACTGGCTTATATGCGCGGCCGCACGCTTAATAATTCTTATATCATTCTCGACGAAAGCCAAAACACCACCAAAGAACAAATGAAAATGTTCCTCACTCGGATTGGCTTTGGCTCCACTGCCGTCATTACCGGTGATGCCACCCAAATCGATTTACCCCGTGGCAATCAATCAGGGCTTACCCACGCCATCAAAGTATTAGAAGACGTTAAGGGTATCAGCTTCACCTATTTCCAATCTTGCGATGTGATGCGCCATCCACTGGTGCAAAGTATTGTCGAAGCCTATGCCAGTAGCGAGCAGGAAACTACCTTGGCCAAGCCCGCCGAACAGCGAGAAGGCAAGCCGTCATGAATCTTTGCGTCGACGTACAAGTCGCCAGTGAAGACGACGACCACCCTCCCCCGTTGGCCATCGAGCAATGGGCTGCCGCCGCCATAAAAGGGCATAAAGAAGACGCCGAATTAACTATACGCATCGTCGATAACGCAGAAATAACAGCACTAAACCATCAATACCGTGGTAAAGACAGCGCCACCAACGTCCTATCTTTTCCAGCAGATCTTCCCGCCGCCGTTGAACTTCCGCTATTAGGCGATCTCATTATCTGCGCCTCTGTGGTCAATAGCGAAGCCCGCGAACAACATAAAGCCGACGCTGACCATTGGGCACATATGGTGATCCATGGTTGTCTACACCTGCTAGGCTACGACCATATAGAAGATGCCGACGCCGACATCATGGAAGGTTTGGAAATTGACATTCTAGCGGGCCTGGCTATTGCCAATCCCTATATCAGCACGCATCATGCTCTACATACTTCGCAAAACTCTTTAAGGAGTAAGCACCCAAAATCATGAACGAAGACCGAAGCCATGAGCTGGAAGAAAAATCCTGGCTCGAAAAAATTGCCCATATCTTTTCATCGGAGCCAAAAACTCGGATGGACTTGCTGGATATACTGAAGCTTGCTGAGCAAAATGAAGTCATCGATGGCGATGCTCTCACCATTATTGATGGCGCAATGCAGGTCACTGAAATGCAAGTTAGGGAGATAATGATCCCGCGTACCCAGATGACCGTGATTAAATCCGACCAACCTCTGGGTGAAATTCTCCCTAATATAATTACCACTGCACACTCCCGTTATCCGGTAGTCGGTGAAAACACAGATGAAGTGTTAGGCATATTATTGGCAAAGGATTTATTGCCGCTAGTACTCGAAAATAACACTGACACCTTTGATATTACCTCGATCTTACGCCCCGCAACAGTAGTGCCAGAAAGCAAACGTTTAAATGTTTTGCTGCGCGAATTTCGTGAAAAGCGCAATCATATGGCGATCGTTATTGATGAGTATGGCGGTGTTGCTGGACTCGTCACCATAGAAGATGTGTTGGAAGAAATCGTTGGGGAAATAGAAGACGAACACGACGTTGAACCCGACACTTTCATCAAAAAACTGGCAGACAACGATTACATTGTCAAAGCGCTAACGCCGATTGAAGATTTTAATGCGCAATTTCATGCAGACTTTAGCGACGAAGGGTTCGACACCATCGGCGGCATTGTACTGCAGCAGTTTGGTCACTTACCACGCCGCAATGAAGTCGCCACCTTGGGCGGTTTTGAATTTAAAGTTTTAAATGCTGACGGTAGACAAGTGCATTTATTACGCATGACCACCGTCGAGGAAGCCTAAGGCTTGAACAGCCAAGCCGATGGCTGGCGCGCCAATCTGCTGGCCATAGCAGCAGGCGCTTTAGTCACCCCCTCATTGGCACCATTTGATCTTTGGCCGCTGGCCATTATCAGCTTGGCCCTGCTAGCCTGGTTATTGGCTGACGGCAACAGCAAAACCGGCGCCAAACGCGGCTGGTATTACGGCCTCGGTTTATTTGGCTGTGGCAGCTCTTGGGTTTACGTTAGCATCCATGTCTACGGCTACGCCCCAGTCCCTTTAGCAATTTTTCTGACCTTACTTTTTAGTGCCGGCTTGGCCTTGTTTTGCAGTCTCAGCTGCTGGGCCTATGTACGCTGGCTGCGAGATCATCCACAGGGACAATGGCTTGGCTTTGCCGCCGTTTTTGCCCTTGGAGAATGGCTGCGCAGTTGGTTGTTAACCGGCTTCCCCTGGCTCTATGTCGGCTACAGCCATATCGACAGCCCACTAGCTGGCTGGGCACCGGTGGTCGGTATTTATGGCCTCGGTTTTATTCTCGCCCTCACGGCTGCCGTGATTAGCCTGGCTATTCGAAAGCGTGCTTTGCCCATTAAACCGATGCTATTAATTGCCCTGCTTTGGCTGAGTGGTTTCGGCCTCAAGACCGTCGACTGGGTAGAGCCCAGCAGCAGCAGCGAGCCGGTGAGAGTGGCAATGGTACAAGCCAATATCCCACAACAGATCAAATGGCGCCGCGATCAATATCTGCCCACGCTTGAGCTCTATCGCAGCAGTAGTGAGAAACTCTGGGCTGAGCACGATATCGTCATTTGGCCAGAGGCGGCGGTCCCCGCTTATTATCAACAGGCCAGTGGCTTTTTAGCCGAGGTCAGCGCGCGAGCTGAGCTGCACAATACCAGCCTGATCACCGGCATCCCATTTGCCGAGGTCAATAGTAATGGCGCCATTAGAAAGCGTTACAATAGCATCATGGGGTTTGCTAACGGCAGCGGTACTTACTTTAAACAGCGGCTGGTGCCCTTTGGCGAATACGTACCGCTGCAACAGTATCTCAACGGCCTATTAGAGTTTTTTGAATTGCCCTTGTCGAATTTCAGCGCGGGTAGTGCCGATCAAGCCGGCATTAAGGCAGGGGATCTCACCCTAGCGCCCTTTATTTGCTATGAAATTGTCTATCCCGGTTTAGTCAGCCAATGGCTACCCGAGGCCGATCTGCTGATCACCATCAGTAATGATGCCTGGTTTGGCCGCTCTATCGGCCCGTTGCAACATTTGCAAATGGCGCAAATGCGTGCACTTGAAAGCGGCCGCTATTTGCTGCGCAGCACCGGCAGCGGCGTTAGCGCCATTATCGACCAACGTGGCCAGATCGTTACTCGCGGCGACCAGTTCAGCCGTGAAGTGATCAGCGGCGAAGCCAAAATCTATAGTGGCAGCACGCCATTCGCACTAACCGGCAGCTGGCCAATACTGCTGCTTTGTAGCCTCATATGTATCAGTTTGCCATTGATTACTGTTAAAATGCGCCGCTGATTTTCAGCAGTAATAAGCAAACGCAAAGGCGCCAGATGCAACAGCAATATACTCCCAAATCCATTGAGCAGCAGGCCCAACAATACTGGGTAGAAAACGACAGCTTTGTTGCCAATGTTGATACCAACAAAGACAAATATTATTGCTTGGCCATGTTCCCCTATCCCAGCGGCAAGCTGCATATGGGACATGTGCGCAACTACAGCATTGCCGACGTTATCTCCCGCTACCAGCGCATGCTGGGTAAAAACGTATTACAGCCCATGGGCTGGGATGCCTTTGGTTTGCCGGCTGAAAACGCTGCCGTTAAAAATAACACGGCGCCTGCGCCATGGACCGAAAGCAATATCGACTATATGCGCCAGCAACTGAAACAACTAGGCTTTGCCTATGATTGGTCAAAAGAGCTGGCTACCTGCAAACCCGATTATTACCGCTGGGAACAATGGTTTTTTACCCGTCTTTATGAAAAAGGTCTGGTCTACAAAAAAACCTCCGCCGTAAACTGGTGCCCGCAGGACAAAACCGTATTGGCCAACGAGCAAGTTATCAACGGCTGCTGCTGGCGCTGCGACACCGCAGTTGAGCGCAAAGAAATCCCTCAGTGGTTTATTAAGATCACCGAATATGCCGACCAGCTATTGGACGACCTCGATAAACTCGACGGCTGGCCTGAGCAGGTTAAAACCATGCAGCGCAATTGGATAGGCCGCAGCAAAGGGGTTGATGTGCGTTTTGACCTTGAGCAAACCGTTGCCGACATCGACAGCTTTGAGGTCTATACCACTCGTCCCGACACATTGATGGGCGCCACCTATGTCAGTCTCGCTGCCGAACACCCTATCAGCTTGGCATTAGCCGCTGATAATTCAGCGCTAGCTGAGTTTATTCAAACCTGTAAAACCAGCTCCGTAGCCGAAGCCGATATGGCGACAATGGAAAAAAAAGGCGTGTTTACCGGCATTAATGCGCTACACCCCATTACCGGTGAAGCAGTCCCCGTTTGGGTCGCCAACTATGTATTGATGGATTACGGCTCAGGTGCGGTTATGGCCGTTCCTGCCCATGACGAGCGCGATTTCGCCTTTGCCAATAAATATGATCTAGCAATCACCCAAGTCATTAGCAGCAATAATGCCGACGACGCTTTTGATAGCAGCCAATGGCAAGACTGGTATGGCCGCAAAACCGACACCAGCACCATCAACTCCCAGCAGTTTGATGGCCTCGATTTTCAGGCCGCTTTCGATACTATTTCTGAGAAATTAGTCAGCACCAGTAAAGGCCGTCGCAAAACCAATTATCGCTTGCGTGATTGGGGTGTTTCCCGACAGCGCTATTGGGGAACGCCAATCCCAATTTTCAATCTACCCGATGGCGGCGAAATAGCAGTACCCACTGATCGCTTACCCATATTGCTGCCTGAAGATGTAGTAATGGACGGCATCAGCTCACCGATCAAAAGCGACCCTGAGTGGCG
The DNA here is from genome assembly GCA_051277205.1 of Oceanicoccus sp. Lineage (GTDB taxonomy): Bacteria > Pseudomonadota > Gammaproteobacteria > Pseudomonadales > Dasaniaceae > Oceanicoccus. Next base: position 9,382 of record JBNMPW010000033.1, read on the forward strand.
CAAAGATAAGCTCAACGGCCAGCCCGTAGAGCGAGAGACCGATACTTTTGATACCTTTATGGAATCATCTTGGTACTACGCCCGCTTTACTAGCGCCGACTACGAAGACGGGATGTTAGACGCCGATGCCGCCAATTACTGGCTGCCGGTGGACCAATACGTCGGCGGCATCGAACATGCTATTTTACATTTGTTATACGCTCGCTTCTTTCACAAGCTAATGCGCGACGAAGGCCTGATAAACTGCGATGAACCTTTTGACCAATTGCTCTGTCAGGGTATGGTGTTAAAGGACGGCAGCAAAATGTCCAAATCCAAAGGCAATACCGTAGACCCACAACAAATGATTGAGCAATACGGTGCTGACACCGTGCGTTTATTTATTATGTTTGCCGCGCCCCCTGAGCAATCTTTGGAGTGGTCTGATTCAGCCATAGGTGGTTCTCATAAGTTTCTTAACCGTTTATGGAATCGCGCCTATAAGCATATTGAGCAAGGCCCGCCACCACAATTAGATGTAAAGGCTTTGAATTCCGCGCAACAGGATTTTCGTCGTAAAACGCATGAGACCATTGGCAAAGTTAGCGATGATTTTGGCCGCCGCTTAACCTTTAACACGGCTATTGCTGCCATTATGGAGCTAACTAACGATATTGCAAAGCTGCCTGAAAGTGAGCCGCAAAGCCATGCGCTTGAGCGCGAAGCGTTGCAGGCTATTGTTGCCATGTTGTCGCCGATCGCACCACATTTTTGTCACGAACTTTGGTATGCCTTGGGCAATAAGCAAGCAGTAATCGACGCCCCTTGGCCGCAGGTAGACGAAACGGCATTGGTTCGCAACTCAATTCAATTAGTGGTGCAAATCAACGGTAAGGTACGAGCAAAAATTGATGTCGCCGTCGATGCCAGCGAAGAATCTATTCTTGAACAGGCTTTTGCTGATGAAAACGTACAAAAGTTTATCGCCGATAAAGAAGTTAAAATGCGCAAAGTTATCCCCGGTAAATTGGTAACAATCGCGGTTAAATAATTAACGCAAGGACACATCATGTTCGCCAAGCAATTTATTGCCAATACGCTCTGCAAAATACTGTTGTTAAGCATCATGCTGATTATCAGCGGTTGTGGTTTTCAATTGCGCGGCGCGATCGACCTACCCACCGGTGTCGAGCCGATTTTAGTATCTGGCCTCAGCGATAGTGACCCGTTTTCCATCGCCCTGTTAAATTTACTCAGCGCCTCCGGTATCGATGCTGACAATGAAATCCGCAACGGTAAAAACTATAACTACCAATTAGTGATCATTGAAAAATCCCGCGACAAACGCACCGCCGCACTCGGCGAAAGCGCCCGCGTAGCCGAATATCAACTGGCCGAAACAGTAGAGTTTGAGCTGCGCGATGCCAATGCTAAAGTGGTGCTTGGGCCCAGCTCAATCGTCGAGCGCAAGATCATGCCTAACGACCCCAACAAGGTGGTTAGTACCAATGAAGAAGAAAAAATCTTGCGGCAAGAAATGCTAGAAAACCTGGCATCCAAATTAACTCGCCAGCTCAGCAACTTTAACTACCCAACCGCTGACAGCAGCCAACCCTAAGACTACGCGACTAACCCTGAACTGATGCGGCTGACACTAAACTAATGAGACTGCGCCCCGATCAAATAGCACAGAATTTAAGCAAAGGCATGCTGCCGATTTATATCGTCAGCGGAGATGAAAGCTTATTAGTACAAGAAAGCTGTGACGCCATTCGCCTTAATTGTCGCAAGCAGGGTTTTGTGCGCGAAGTATTGCATGTTGACAATAAATTTGATTGGAACGAACTACTCGCCTCAGCCGCAGCCATGTCTTTATTCGCCGATAAAAAATTGATTGAGCTGCGTATGCCCACCGGCAAACCCGGTACCGAAGGCAGCAAAGCTCTGGTGGCCTATGCCGCTAATCACTCATCCGATAATATATTGCTCATCAGCTGCAATAAAATTGAAAGCTCCTCCACCCGCAGCAAATGGTACAAAGCCGTCGAAGATGCCGGTGCCTCCATCCAATGTTGGCCAATAGATGCCAAGCAACTTCCACGCTGGATTGGCCAACGCTTACAACAAGCTGGACTACGCGCCGACAACGACGCCCTCACCATGCTCGCCGAGCGGGTTGAAGGTAACCTGCTAGCCGCGGTGCAAGAAATCGAAAAACTGCGTTTATTCACCGATGCCGATACCATCGATGTCGACACAGTTTCCGCCGCCGTTGCCGACAACGCTCGTTACGATGTTTTTGGCCTAGTCGACCGCGCTTTAGAAGGCGATAGCTCAGCAAGTATCCGCATACTCCGCGGTTTAAAAGCCGAAGGGACTGAACCGCCAGTGGTGCTTTGGGCACTCAGTCGAGAGCTGCGTACTTTGTTTCACTGCGCGGAGCAGATTGAACAAGGCAATGGAGTTGATCGCGTACTGCAAAATCAGCGTGTTTGGGATAAACGTAAGGCGATTATTAAGCAGGCGTTAGGGCGATTACGAAAGTCGCAGTTGCAGCAAATGCTTAAAACCGCCAATGAGGTTGATCGGGCAGTTAAGGGTATGTCGAAGGAAAATAGTTGGGATTTGTTGGAACAACTTGTGGCGGCATTGGCGGGGAAACCTGTTGTGCTGCAGATTTAGTTCCGGTTTTAGTTCTGGGTATGCTTGCGTTAGTGGGTAACAGGTAGTTCAATATTAATGTAAATTTGGGGTCAGAGTAAAAATTACCCAATATTTTTAAGTCCTTGCCTTTGATTTTGACCCACCCTCCACCATATGCACCTAAAGTGCAACGAAGTAAAATAACGGCGATTAACATTGAGGACTGTTTGAGCCAAAAAGAAAGAAATCAAACCTCGGGCTTAACATCCCTAGCATATGCCTCCCAAGTACCCATCGGAAAACCATCATCCCAATCCTCAACCGGCTCCAAAAACTCAGGATAATACTGTTCCGTATACGCTAACACTTTCGACGGAATATCCACGTAACCATTATTCGACTTATGCGAGTGCATACGCCCAAACAAAACCCCGTCAATACCACTGCCGCCCATTTTCATCCATGGCCACCAAGGTGACATACGAGAGAAACCACAGTTAAACGTGGCGCAAGGATTAGATCGGTCTTGCAGCTCCTGCAACGGCGTGGCGAAGGTAAAGTGTTCTGACGGATTAATATAAGGGCCGGTGCAGGCCTTAGGCCATTTTTCAGCGGTGACTGGGTTTTTATAGCGGTGAGTATAATCCCAGGCCAGCATCATCTGATCACCATAGCGCTGCCAGGGTAAGATGAAAGGACTAGATCCGTCTTTGCGAATAATCGCCGAGCCTTCGTTCATCAAGGTAGGCAAATCATCTTTATCACCAAAATCAAACTTCGGCATTTCTGGCGACAACTCGCCACGAATGCGGTCGTTTAGAAAATTGAACACTTCTACCGTTTCACCGGTGTAAGGGTTATCCCAAGTTTCTAAAATATCACCGGTCATAGGATCGTTAAAGTAACCGATCTCTTTGCCTCGCAGCCGCACATTGCCGTTGTCCAGAACCTTTGCCTGGAAATTACCAAAGCCGGTGTAGCCAAACAGTGGTTTCATTCTTTGATCGCCGACCATACCGTACATTAAGCCATGAAAGGCCGAATACACTGGTTTGTCGTCATAGGTGGCCCAAAGCTTACCGAAAGCGTAGAGGTTATCTTGAGGGTCGTTGAAATTCAGTATCGGACTGCCATTAGCCCCACCACCATTGGCAACAGACATTGGATGCATATAGCGTTGGATATAATCGGGGGTAAGGACAGACATCAAAGCCTCTGCAAAACAATAATATTATAATGCTATAACAATAAGCCATTGATCTTGCCAGTACAACTATTACTGAATGCGCGAGACTTTTTCTGCGCCGCGTACTTTTCTCAGGGCACTATTTTTTGAATGCTTGTTTTCTTGCCGGCAGGTAGGCTTCAGCTAAAGGGCTAAAGTGTTACTCATGTCTTTTTCAATCATCAATCTGATCAGCAGGAAAGCGTCCATCATCAAATCGCTGGCTGCTAATATAGCCAAGATCCGTCATCAGGTACTGCACTAATTTGTTACTGACCTCGCTTATTGAGGTCATCTCGGCCTGCTGCAAGACCATGTTAGTCACTTCCATCCCTATGTGACCACATGGGTTGATGCGCTGAAACGGCTCCATCTCCATATCAACATTCAAGCTGAGACCATGAAAACTACAACCCCTGCGCACACGTAAACCTAACTGCGCGATTTTAGCGGCAAACTCACCTTCTGCCTCGCTGATATAAACACCGGGGGCATCAGGCCTTGGTGCCGCTGAAACCTGATAGTCAGCTAATAGCTTGACGATAGATTGCTCGATAGAGGTGACTAAATCTCTCACCCCCAGTTTGCGACGTTTTAAATCTATCAGCAAATAGCCCACCAATTGACCGGGACCGTGATAAGTCACCTGACCGCCGCGATCCGCTTGCACCACCGGGATATCGCCGGTAGCCAATAAATGCTCGGCCTTGCCAGCTTGGCCTTGGGTAAATACCGGGTTGTGTTGTAGCAGCCAAATTTCATCACTGCTGTGCTGATCACGGTTATCGGTGTAGTGCTGCATCGCTTGCAAGACCGGCACATAGTCGACCAGACCTAGCTCGCGGACCGTTAGGCAGTTAGGATTATAAGCAGCTGCGCTAGACACCACGCTTACATCACCATCTGTACGCGACCGGTGGCAAGTAGATCTTTGTGGATTGCTTCCAGTTGCTCTGCGCCGGTGGCGATAATAGTTACTGTAACGGCGACAAACGTGCCCTTACCGCTGGGCCGCAGTTTGACATTTTCAGCGGCTATTGCGCCAGCATGTTGTTCCATCACAGCAACAACAACAGCTTCAAAGTCGTCGGTTTGACGGCCTAACACCTTGATCGGGTAATCGCAGGGAAATTCAATTTTCGGGGGTTCTTGTTCGCTCATTACTTGCTCAAAGGGCTGCAAATATCTATCTAGAGATTAAACATTTGACTAAAAAACAACGCGACAGCATCCCATAGGCGCTTAAACAATCCGCCCTCTTCAACTGACTCTAAGGCTAACAGTGGTTCACGCAGTAATTCTTCACCGCCCAAGCTCACCACCAATTCGCCATATTCTTTACCCTTGGTAACCGGTGCTTTAATCACTTCATTGAGGTTCATCACCGCTTTGATATCTCGGTGTTTACCGCGAGGAATAGTCAGATGGATGTCGCGCTCAACACCAAGCTGAAAGGTATCAGCTGCACCGGCCCAGACTTTGGTGTCAGCCAACAGGTCGCCGGCAGAATACAGTTGATGCGTTTCAAAATACCGGAAGCCATAGGCCAGTAATTTTTGCGTTTCTTTTTCGCGCCCCGATTGACTGCTGGCACCCATCACTACCGAGATTAAACGCATTTCGTTTTTCTTGGCCGAGGTCACCAAACAATAACCGGCTTCTTCCGTATGACCGGTTTTTAAACCGTCAACGGAATCGTCTTTCCACAAGAGACGATTGCGATTACTTTGACGAATTTTATTATAAGTAAAATCGGGCAAACTATAGAGTGCATATTCGGCGGGGTATTGCAGGATAGCTTTAGACAGTGTGGCTAAATCTCGCGCCGTCATATAATGATCGGGCTCTGGCAGACCATGGGAATTTACAAAGTTCGAACCTGTCATCCCTAGGATTTTGGCATGTTGGTTCATCACATCGGCAAAGGCAGATTCGCTGCCAGCCAAATGCTCAGCCACCGCAACGCTGGCATCATTACCCGAAGAGATCACCACTCCTTTGTGCAAATCCATCAACTTCACTTTTTTACCGACCTCAATCCACATTAAGGATGAACCGGCAAATATTGGGTTTTGGGCCCAAGCATTCTTAGAAATAGTCACCATATCGTCATTGCTAACGTTGCCTTCTTCCAACTCAACAGACAACACATAGCTGGTCATTAGCTTAGTCAAACTAGCGGGCGGCAATTGCTCGTCAGCATTACTTTCAGTGATCACTCGACCGCTGCTGGCATCCATCAAAATGTAACCGCTACCGGCAATTTTAGGCGGGGCCGGAATAATCGCCGGTGCTGCTGTGACCAGTATCGACGACCACAAATGAACAGCGAACAACAGCGCAGCAGATAAACGGAACAATAAAGGTTTAGGCATAAGTCTTGAGTAGTTTGATGGATGGTTAAAGTGGCATAGATGGTAACGGAAGTAGCGAGGGAAAACAAAGCTAAGCGAGACTTAATCAGTGATCAGCCTTGGCTGGGTAATATTGATCGCTGCCAACTGCTTACTGACTTGGTCAACCAATGCCATACTGACCATTGGGCCTAAGCGCACCCGATACAAACCGCTTGCGACAGCACTGTTATCTGCAACAGCGACCTCTGCCTGCTGAATCAATACTGGCTGCTTAATTGACCGTTGTAACTGCCGCCGCAAGTTATTAGCAGACTCAATACTGCTAAAAGCCCCAACCTGTAAAAAATAACGCTCACCCTGCTCCGACTTAACCACCGCCTTTTTGCTGCTGGTCACATCAATCGATTCTACTAGTACCCTTGCTGTGCCTTTTTCGGCATAACCCAGCTTCACCGCTGCCGCATAGGACAAATCAATAATACGTTGATCATGGAACGGGCCGCGGTCATTAACCCGCACAATCGCAGTGCGCTGATTGTCCAAATTAGTCACTTTGACATAAGCCGGAATCGGCAGGGTTTTGTGGGCGGCGGTCATCGCATAAAGATTATAGGGCTCGCCATTGGCAGTTGGTCGACCCTGAAACTTAGTACCATACCAAGAGGCAGTGCCCTGTTCTCTATAACTTTTACTGGTCGGCAGCAGATGATAGGTTTTACCCAGCACAGTGTAAGGGTTTTTATTACCCGCACGGGTCACCGCACCCTCTCGGGGAATAGCATCTTTGATGTTAGCGGGGTCAACCTTGTAGCTGGGCGCGCTGTCTTTACTGGCCGTAGATTTTCCAACAAGCTGATCGAAGCTGCCACAAGCGGACACGCACAATAAGATAGTTAGACAAAGAGCTATAGGTTTTTTAAGCACAATAATTAAAACCGTTTTTAGTCAGCTTTCAGTGCCTGACTTAATTGAAACACGGCCATTGCGTATAACTTACTATGGTTATAACGAGTAATGACATAAAAGTTCTGTAAGCCAAACCAATACTGATCGCCATCGACATCGACCAGTCGCATGGCCGTGGCCATCGCCTCACTATCAAGCGTCTGTGATGGCTGATAACCCTGCTGCTGTAATTGAGCAACAGTCAATTTTGGTTTGAGTTTTTGATTGGTCACTTCTGGATTGTGCTGCTCAGTGACCGTCGCTGTTACTGTCACCAGTTGACCGGGTAACCAACCATGGGCTTTAAAATAATTAGCAACACTGCCAATTGCGTCAATCGGATTGTTAATAATATCGGCAACACCATCACCATCATAATCTATCGCATAATGACGATAACTACTGGAAATAAATTGGCCGTAACCCATGGCACCAGCATAAGAGCCTTTCACTGCTCTGGGATCGAAATTTTGCTCTTTAACCAACAACAAATATTGCTCTAATTCCTCGCTGAAAAACTTAGATCGCGGCGGATAATCAAAACCCAATGTGGTCAAGGCATCTAACACTCGGTAACTACCTTTGTTGCGACCGTAACGGGTTTCAACACCGATAATCGCAGCGATAACTTCCATTGGCACACCAAAGTCGCGCTCAGCTCGCGCCAATGTTTCGGCCTGCTGTTGCATAAACTCCAAGCCCAAACGGATACCCTTGTCGGTGATAAAAATTTTGCGGTACTCACCCCAACTCAATCTGCGTTCAGCGGGACGAGCAATCGCTTCGAGGATAGATTGCTTGCGCACAGCGTTGTCCATCAGGCCCTGTATATAAGCACGATCGAAATTGTGGTCAGAGACCATTTTATCGATAAACTTCTTCGCCTCAGGGTGGTTACTGTAGTCCGCCGCAAACAGCAATGGCGTGAATAGTGTCAGTACTAGCGTCGCAAAAGCCAAACTGATTTTCATTTTTTGCATGCCGAGTGCCATCCCTATATGTGCTATTGCAGTGTGCATCATCATCGGGCTATTTTCCAGCGCCGAACTTAATTATTAGTGTGGTTTTTACTGGCCCATCATTCGCTTTTCGGTGCTGATCGCCATTAGCAAACCAAAGCCTGCTAACAGGGTCACTAAAGAGGTGCCGCCTTGACTGACTAAAGGCAGCGGTACTCCGACTACCGGCAACAATCCCGTCACCATACCCATGTTGACAAACACATACACAAAAAAGGTGAGCGTAATGCTGGCTGCTAATAAACGGCCAAAACTATGCTGCGCATTTAAGCCGATCCATAGGCCACGCATAATGATGGCGACATAAATTAGCAGCAGAGCTAACACCCCCTGCAAGCCCCACTCCTCTGCCAGCACCGCGATAATAAAATCGGTATGGCTTTCAGGTAAAAAGTCTAACCGCGATTGGGTACCATTCAGCCAGCCCTTACCCTCCCAACCGCCAGAACCAATTGCGGTTTTCGATTGGATAATATTCCAACCAGCACCGAGCTTGTCACTCTCTGGGCTTAACATGGTTAAAATCCGCGTACGCTGATAACCATGCAGCATAAAGTGCCACATTGGGTAAGCGGCAAGCACTAATAAACCGGCGGCACCAAAAATAAAGCGCCAGCCGATGCCGGCCACAAACAGCACAAACACACCGGAGGCTGCAATTAAAATAGAGGTCCCTAAATCAGGCTGGCGGGCAATCAACACTGTCGGCAAGGCAATAATAAATAAACAAATGATGATATATCTAAAGGATGGCGGTAATACCCGCGATGAAAAATACCACGCTACGGCCATTGGTAATGCCAACTTCATTAATTCTGATGGTTGAAAACGAAAACCGCCGATACTCAACCAGCGCTGCGCCCCTTTAGCACCCACCCCAATCACCAACACGGCAACTAATAAGCCAATACCCAGCACATAGGCCAAGGGGGCTAGCCGCCTAAGGCGGTCTAAATTAAACTGCGCGATCACTAACATACCGATATAGGCTATCACCAAGAACTGACCCTGGCGCATCATGGTGGCTTCACTTTGACCGCTGGCACTGTACAACACCACTAAGCCAAACCCGGTAAGCAATAACAATAGCAGTAATAATATGGGGTCGATATGGAAGTTACGCCAAAAGCTGGCAGGTCTTGCCAGGCTAGCGGATTGCTCCATTTGTCTAACAAAATCCTGGCTCATTGTAGGCCTCCGTTGGCGGCGACTATGGTCGCACTGCTACCAGGCTCGGATTCGGCTCTAGACCCACTTGAGCCAACAACAGTGTCGGCTTGTTCAAGCTCTTGGTTCAGCATATCTTGATCAATTAACCAAGCATCAAATACTTGACGGGCAACCGGCGCTACCCAGGAACCGTGTTCGCCATTTTCGACAATAACCGCCACCACAATTTTAGGGTTATCCACCGGCGCAAAGCCAACAAACAAACCATGATCGAGGGTGCGTTTGTTGATCTCTTTGACCTCCACTTCTTCGGCATCATCCTGCGCCATACCAATCACCTGCGCGGTACCGGTCTTACCCGCCATGCGATATTGCGCGCCCCGATTAATACGGTTAGCTGTGCCCCTCGCGCCATGGACCACTTTCTTCATCGCCAATACCACCGCATCCCAATGCTGTTGATCAACTTCTATGAAGGGCAATTCTTTGGGCTTAACCGCTTGCCCATTTAAGCTTTTTAACAGCTGCGGGGTGAAGTTACGCCCACGGTTTGCCACCGCCACCATCGCTTTCGCCATTTGCAAAGGCGTTGCCAACATATAGCCCTGACCAATACCAATATTTAAAGTTTCGCCTGGAAACCAGGGCAGGCGTTTGTTGATTCTTTTCCACTCCCGCGATGGTAATAAACCGCTGCGCTCATTGGTGTTATCAACGCCAGTTTTCTTACCATAACCGAACGGCTCCATAAATTCATGGATGCGATCGATACCCATTTTGTAGGCTAGGTCATAATAATAAGTGTCGCAGGACTCAACAATGGATTGCTCTAAATCAACGGCATCACCGTGACCGCGCTTGCGAGTATGCCAAGTCCAATCACGATAAAAACGTTTATCGTTGGGCAATTGATACCAACCGGGATCGCGTATTTTAGTGTCGGGCGTAACAATGCCATAGTGCAAACCCGCAAGCCCGTAAAAAGGTTTCACCGTAGAAGCAGGTGGATATTGCCCCTGCAAAGCGCGGTTAAACAAGGGCAAATCTCGGGAGTCACGCAGCGCGCTGTAATTTTTGGTACTGATACCGCCGACAAACATATTGGCATCAAAACTAGGGGTACTGACCATCGCTAGAATACCGCCATTGCGAGGATCGATTGCTACCACAGCACCTCGATTTTCACCCAGCGCTTTATGGGCCGCGACTTGAACTCGGGCATCAAGATGAAGAATGATATCGGCACCGGGTTCAGGGTCGGCGCGCTCTAACACCCGCAATACGCGACCACGGGCATTGGTTTCAACATTTTGATTACCGACGGTGCCATGTAAAATATCTTCGTAATACTTCTCCAATCCAATTTTTCCAATTTGATTGGTAGCGCTATAGTTGACCCGGTCGATTTCAAATTGCTCTTTTTCATTAATACGGCCGACATAACCCAACACATGCGCAAATAACATGCCATACGGGTAGTGACGCGCCAGCTGGGCATCGACATCAACACCGGGTAGGCGGTAACGGTTAACCGAAATAATGGCGATTTCTTCTGGCGTTAAATTAAACTTTAGCGGCACCGCCGCGTAGGGTCTTCGGCGCTGGAGTTGGCGTTGGAATTTTTTGATGTGATCTTCATCGAGGTTAATCAGCCCTGCCAATAGCGCGATGGTCTCATCAACATCGTCTAGCTGTTCTTTAATGATGGTCAAACTGTAACTGGGCCGGTTCTCAGCTAATAGCAAACCACTGCGGTCGTAGATCAAACCTCGTTTTGGCGCCACCGGCTGCAATTGCACGCGGTTGTTGTCAGATTGGGTCCGGTAGGTATCGTGCTCACTGATTTGTAAATTAAAATAACGCGCCACCAATAAGGCCAGCAAGCCAACAATAATCAAGCCGACCACGACCAAACGAGCGGAATAAATACGCTTTTCTTTATAGGGGTCTTTGAGAGCTACCTGTTCAGCCATCGATTTCTAGGTTACCGGTGATAAGGATGATTACTATTGATTGTCCAAGCGCGATAAAGTTGCTCCGCTAGCACAATTCTGACTAACGGGTGCGGTAGCGTCAACGCCGACAACGACCAACGTTGATCAGCTCGCGCCAAACATTCTGCCGATAAACCATCGGGGCCGCCCACCAACAAACTAATATTATCGCCCTCTAGTTGCCAATGCTGTAACTGCTGTGCCAGCTTTTCAGTGCTCCAGGACTTACCTTTCACATCCAGCGCAATAACGCGGTCATACTCTGGGATGGCCGCTAGTATTTGCTGACCTTCACTTTGTATTGCACGGCGAATATCCGCGCCTTTACCGCGTTTGCCCAAGGCTATTTCTCGGGTTTCGAACTTAAGCTCCTGAGGTAGCCGCTTGTGATATTCATCACTGCCCTGTCCTACCCAGCTAGGCATTTTGGTGCCCACCGCAATTAGCTGTATACGCACGCGCTAGCCCTCAAATTTGAAGCCAGTAATAGCGTAGATGCAATAATGCAATCTGAGCTGAGAAGTTTTTTTCTATCGACTAGGGATTTCAAATACGCGTCACGGCTGGGTTAGTTCATGGGGGCTGTTAGTAACTTAGCTTCGCCCAATGCTCATTCCTGTTCAGCAACAGGAGTAGACCATAATCTTTCAAGATCATAAAAACCGCGGGTGTCTGGCAACATAACATGGACTACGACGACACCAAAATCGACCAGCGCCCACTCAGCGGCATGATCAACGCCTTCGATACCCAACGCTTGGCAACCTTGCCTTTTCAACTCTAGCGCAACATTGTCTGCCAGAGATTTAACATGGCGACTAGAAGTACCCGTACAGATAACCATGAAGTCGGTAATATCGGTCATCTCCCGCACATCCAGAGTCACCAATTCGCGCCCCTTGAGGTCGTCCAATGCGGCCAGTGTTTGGGTTTTAATTTGTTCTGCGTTCATCTGTGCTTTCATAATCTACTATGCTTCCTCAATCAGCGGTATCAGCATTTTTATAGAGCTGATGATTGTTAATATAATGTTGTACGGCGGCGGGTAAATACTCGCTTACCGTTTGCCCTTCAGCCAATAGAGCTCGTAATGCAGTTGATGAAATTGGCCAGGGGGTTAATGTTTGCTCCACTAATAAACCTGTCGCTTGTGCTTTCAGTTTTGAGCTATCTGTCTCGATAAACTGCTGTCGCAGCTCAGTTTCAAGCCCCGCTGTTAACGACGGCTGACCCGAACGTGCCATCACAATAATATGGCCCAGCGATAAAAAATCTTGCCAACGATGCCAGC
>JBNMPW010000034.1:0-21801 GCA_051277205.1 Oceanicoccus sp.
AGCTTTAGTTGTCTTATTATGCCGTTGTATGAGCAAACAACAGCGATACGCAAAAATATGCACCCATTAACGCCCAGATAGTAACCGGTATATAGGGTAAATAATGGTCTGGACCGCGTGCCAGAGCTTTTAACCAAGCAAGGAATATAACCGCCGAAAAAGCCACAATCAGCGTAAGTTCTAAATCTGTTGTTATGGAGCTAACGAAGAAAAACGGTAGCGGCCCTAGAAAAATCAAAACTAGAGCTGACAAAGTGGCAAGCAGCGCAAGTTCGGTACCGTGCACAGAATAGCTTACGGTCACTATCGGTATCGTAAAAAGCACGTCTAAAAACCCCAATAAGAGGGCACTATTTTTTAATTGGCTATTCATATAGTCTGCCATTATGCCTTAACCACCCACCTGTATGTTTGCGGTATGGGTCGTTATGAGTCCAATGAACTACACCGCCCTGAGAGTTCCACTCGTACTCCCCATGAAACTCCACCGAGTCTCCTTTTTTTATTGATACGATTCGTGGAGCAAGATCAATATTATGAGCTATTAATACCATATGGCCTCTTGCTAGCTTAAGAATAAACTTTTGATGACGAGAGCCAGTGTTGTCATCTGCTAGTATCTTAACGACGACACCAGTACTCTGAACTTGAACATTACTTTGTTTGGTTTTATAGGCTGCTTCCGGGGTGTAGATTCCGCTAGCTATGCTTTCAAATATTAATAGCGTCAAGAAAATCGATAGGAATATATATTTTAAAACTTTTAGATTAGCCATGAATTTTAACACTAGCTCATTATTATTGTGATTAACCATAGCTGTTAAAGATATGCGTTAGCAATGATTTTATTGTTACGCATGGTTAATTCTTTCAAGGCTAGTACTAAATTTCAGATAGAATGTTCACTGGTCAGATACAGCAATAACATCAGGTCTTCACTATGGAGCTAAGCTTCGAACTTATTACGGTGCTGTTTTTTGTCGCAGCCTTTGCCGGATTTATAGATGCAGCCGCGGGCGGCGGTGGCTTGATCACTATACCTGCATTAATGCTGACGGGCATCACGCCAGTACAGGCGTTAGGCACCAATAAATTCCAGGCTTTTTTTGGCAGCTTTTCTGCTTCATTGCATTTTATTCGCCAAGGTATTGTTAAGCCCTTGGCAATTTACCCAATGATTATTACTGTCGGACTAGCCGCAGGGTCGGGAGCTTATCTGGTGCAGCAAGTGGATGCGCAATTACTCTTCAAGTTTATGCCCGCCGTATTTATAGCAATTGCGTTGTATTCGTTTTTTTCAAAGGGCTTAGGTGACGGTGCTGGACGGCAACGTATTCAGCCCAATCAATATAGTATGACAGCAGCTCCTGTGATTGGCTTTTATGATGGTTTTGCGGGGCCTGGCACAGGTACTTTTTTTGCGCTGAGCATGGTGAAGTTGTTAGGGATGGACTTTGTGCGCGCTACGGCTCATGCCAAGGTGCTTAATTTTACGACTAATATCTCTTCATTCTTGGTTTTTTTTGCGGGTGGTGAGGTTATTTGGTTGTTAGGTTTGAGTATGGCGATGGGTCAGTTTGTTGGTGGGAGGTTGGGTGCTAAAATGGTCATTAAGCAAGGGGCGGGGTTCATTCGGGGTTTGACGGTGGTTATTTGTATTGCGATTAGTGTTGGGTTATTACTTAGAGCTTAAGTTTTTAAGGTTAAAGTCGATAGAATCGCTCGATAGGCAATATATATTAGGAGAGGGTGGCTCAAAATCAAAGGCATTTGGGTTAACTGTTACTCCGCTCCCAAACTAAAAACCCTCTATTTCACGTAACCATAAGCCAGAAGAATCTTTGCAAAAATTATACCTGCCGTTAGATGATCGACCTTTCTTATCTGAAATAGAAATAGCTAAGTCACGGCACTCTCGTCCCTCTGACTGCACAATGCCCATGGGGACAAATACGGCTGAATTTTTGTTTTTTTCACTGAACCAGTAAAAAGGCATGCCAGCTACCGCCTGATCGAGTGCCTCGCTACCAGCGGCGCCTAGTGATACCCAATCAGCTTTTGTAAAACTAGTAATTGGGGTTGGTGTGACTTGCCATTTGTTGTTCTGTAGGCACACGTCAAAATGATATTGCTCCGTTTGCTTGTTCCGTGCAACTAGAAACGCTGTACGTCTGCATCGAGTATCATTGGCATTGAAACTAACCTTGGGTTTTATTTTACCCTTTAAATCCGAGTGCTGAGAATGCCATTCTTTGACGGCTTTATCCGGCAAAGTACCGAGAGCTTCTGCAATAAACTGCTTAAACGAGGCTGCATCGTCCTTATCAAAACTTGCCAGCACGGAGTCTTGCAAAAAACTTAGATTTGACGCCTGTACTGTGCTCGATGCGAAAGCAAACGCCATGATTATTATCAGCATTTTATTCATTACATGAACTCCAAAATTTCACCATAGTGTGCAATGTAAATAAAATAGCTAAGTTTTGGTCGCATAACAACTATTAACTACCTTTGGTCGGTTAGAAATATACATGAAGACGTCTATCTTCGGTACCATTACACCGCGCATGCGGCTGTCGGACTGTGAATTTGAGTGGTGAGCGAAACTCGCCTGCCGGGCCACTCCAGCACCCTTGAGTTTAAAATGGGAGAATCAAACCAAAGGTCCAACCTTACTAATCCCACCAGGCAAACTAAAGTCTCGCCAAACTTGAATCTTACCCTTCTTCACCAAAAAATAACCTGCTATCTCAAAATGCATACTGCGCTTATCATTAGTTGAATAAAAATGATCAAACCGTTCGTTAATAACAATCGGTCCAATCGCTTCTGAGTAACGCGTTATCCACTCAACCTTTTTCATCGACTTCAAAAACTGTTCTAACACTTTAATAAATGCATCCTTACCGATTATATCCGGTCGACCTTCAAACATTTGATAAATAATGTCATCGGATAAAAAGTTGGTGAGGTATTCGGCATCCATCTTAGACCAGTCGTCGCAAAAGCGGGTGACCAGCTCAATATTGGCTTCCTCTTCTTCGGTCCTCGCGCGCGCGTTGTTGGTTTCAGTAGCGCTGCTGAGGTTGCTGCAACCGGTTGCGCTGGCGGCGACGATACCACCCGCTGCGACTAGTAGCGAGCGGCGGTTTAGATAAAAGGCGTTATTGTACATAGCTCTTTCCTGAAGTAATGCGTTATTAATGTGGCTAAGTTACCACTTGTTGCCGCCGGTTATTAGGTCAGCATATTTACTGTCGATATTGGTAATGGCGTCGGGTGCTAGTTCGTCTAGCCATTCGCGGTTGCGTTTGGCGAAGGGTATTTTACGGCCTTCTTCGGCCCAGGGTCGGGTGGCATCTATGACCATTTTTGTTGATTTATAACCCGGCCCTTGGCCTGCCAAACTGGGGTCTAATGGCATCCCGCGCCCTTGCACAATCTCATAAGCTTCTGCTGGTTGCCAGCGAGCGGCGATGGCGTTGTCGACTTGCCATTGATCGAGTATGTCGACGTCTTCGTCGACCACTACCATCAATTTATAGATGGGTACGATTTTGGCGAGAATGCGGCCAGCGCGTAAGCCCTGCCCGGCTTTGGTTTTTTTTATTCGTACATAGGTGATACCGGGCGCATGCAAGGGCGAGTGAATTTCTATCAGTTGCGGTACCAGTTTCTTGAAGCTTTTGTTATAAAGTGCGGCGGTGGGTGCCACGCTATAGCCGCGGGTGACGCCGGTAAATACATTGAGAATCCAAGGGTTTCGGCGGTGGCTTACAGTATTAACTTGCATGGTGAAGTTGTCAGCCTTTTGCGGCCCCATATAACCCATCATTTCACCAAAAGGGCCTTCTTGAATCGCGGGGTGTTCGAGGATGACTTCGCCCTCGATGACCATTTCAGCATGGGCCGGAATCATCAAATTGTTGGTTTCAGATTTTATAATGTCTAAAGCTTTGCCGCGTAGACCGCCAGCCACAGCCAATTCGTTTACTTTGCCTCGTTGTAATATGCGGTTAACCACCCGCGAACCGCTGACGATCCAGACGTAGGGGTCCTGTCCCAACACAATTGAAACCGGCACAGTTTTTTCGCCGCGTTTTTTTGCGGCCATAAAATGCTTCCAAGCGCTTTGGTTGGGCTCAGAGTTTACGCTGATGGTACGGGGGCCTTGAATCTGGCAGCGATAAGTACCGAAATTCATGCCCAGCTCGGGGTCTTCGGTAAAAGTGGACCCGGTATCGATATAGCGGCCGCCATCAGCAGGGTTCGATTTTATAAAGGCAAATTTATTCAGGTCGACATCATCGCCTTTTATGATTACTTGTTTACAGGGCGCTTGGTTACGCTCGACGGTAACCGGGTCGATGGGTTGATAGAAGCCGTCATCCAGTTTGCTGGTCATATAATCGATGGCTTTGCGGTAGCTGGCGCTGGGGTCGTGGGGCACTGGCTCCAAGCCAAAGGTAATAGCTTCTGAATGCCAATGGCCTTGGTGATTGGCGATCACGGGTCCTTGTACCCATTTGCCGTTAATTTTCACCTTATCGGCGATTAATACCGGTGCTCGGTTCCAGCCATGTTCTTCGACGAGGCGATACATCAGTGCGGTCATCTCAAAAGCGTCTTGATCTAATTTGGGTACTCGTAGTACCAGTCCGCGCTCTTCTAAGGCGGCGATATACTGGCGAAAATCATCAAAGGGTTTGTCTATGGATAGTGGGCCATAACTTAGTTTACGGCTATCTGCCATGCCCCTGCCGCCGCCATGCACCGTTGCACTGCATGCGGTAGCGATACTGGCAGTGCTGGCGACGGCTATACCGGCGAGGCTGGTACTGAGAAAGCTGCGCCGTGAGCTGTTGCTGATATCCTCGTCTGCAGTATCTGCGAAAGGTGCTGATCTGCTGTCGTTATGGCCATCAGGTTGCTCAGTCATGATCGGGTCTCTTTATTAGCGTAGTGGCTAAATCATAAGCTTTGCGCCGTCAACATTGGATAGCGTAAAGGCTAATTTACATCTTTTTACACTTACATCGGTTGATCTGATTACCCAACTGGGAAAAACTGGTACTTCAAAACAGACGGCTCATTACTGCTAATAACAATAACAGCAGCTAGTAGGAAAATAGTATGAATTCGATCGGTGATGACAGCGAGTCTTCAGTGCAGTCAGGCAATAACAATCTAGGGATTAATAGTCCAAGGGCAAGCAGTCGAAGTGTTAGAAAGATAGGTCCGATTGAATTAGAGCCTGGTCTCATTTGTGTTACTTATATGAGCTTGTTTATAGGCAGGTTTTTTACTATCGACATATTGTCCCTTATCTCAATGGCAGCAAACTATGTGTTGTTCGAAAATCTTGGCATTTCTTTTAGTGAACGCGCCACCCTAGTGAATGACTTGGCTCTTTAGTCCGAAATGGCTCAAACCTGATGTTTGATGTCATTGTCGATGTTGGTCGGTATGGCGGTGTTTATGTCAATTGCCAGTCTGAGATTAAATGTAACTGTTGGTTTTTTATAAGTTGTAATAAGAGATAAAGATTATGCCTGAAGTAACAGAGATTCCAGCCATCGCGGCAGCCACTCGTGCGTTTATCGAGTCTGATCATCGCCTACTTATTAATGGTGAGTGGGTCGATAATGTTGTCGGTGATAAATTGGCAGTGATTGATCCAGCTACCGGTGAGCAAATATCGTCAGTGCCTGCGGCGGGGTTGGCAGAAGTCAATGCGGCAGTTGCAGCCGCCAGACAAGCTTTTGATAATGGCGCTTGGCGCAGTATGGGTGCCACTGCGCGGGCTGGCTTGTTATTAAAACTAGCTGATTTAGTAGAGAAAAACAGTCAGCAATTGGCAGAAACAGAGGTATTGTGTACGGGTATGCCGATGACTACTGCGGGCTGCGTGGCGCCGATTATTGCCCGCGACTGGCTGCGTTATTACGCCGGTTGGGCAACAAAAATAACCGGTGAAACTTTGACCCAAGATCCGTATCCAGAGCCAGGCGTTGAGCGCTTTTTAATGACCCGCAAAGAGGCTGTGGGTGTCGCCGCGCAAATCGTACCGTGGAACTTCCCTCTTGGTATGACCGTGATGAAGTTGGGGCCGGCATTGGCCGCCGGCTGTACGGTGGTATTAAAACCCGATGAACATACTCCCTTATCGGCTATTTTATTAGGCCGTTTGATTAATGAAGCGGGTTTCCCGCCTGGGGTAATCAATATCATCCCCGGCCATGGTCATATTGCCGGTGCCGCTTTAGCAGCACATCCAGATGTCGATAAAATATCTTTTACCGGTTCTACCGAAGTCGGCAAGAAAATTCTCGAAGCAGCAAAAGGTAATTTGAAAAAAGTGACGTTGGAGTTAGGTGGGAAGTCGCCTTTTATCGTGATGCCGGATGCGGATTTAAGCAAAACAATTCCGACCGCTGTGCAACAGGGTTATTTTTTGCAAAGCCAAAACTGTGTTTGTCCATCGCGTATGTTGGTACACAAAGATGTATATAACCAGTTTGTTGATGGCTTAGTTGCGGGCGCTGACAGTCTCACTATTGGTGCCGGTATGAACCCGGCCACTACGCTTGGGCCGTTGGTATCCAAGCAACAAATGCAGCGGGTGCAGGGCTATGTGCAGTCGGGTAAAGAGCAGGGCGCGGAGTTGATTACCGGTGGTGAACAATTAGATCGGCCAGGTAATTTTATGCGACCGGCGGTTTTTGCTGGCGCAAATCGTGATATGCGCATCGTAAGGGAAGAAATTTTTGGTCCAGTGCTCAGTGTTATTAAACTCGAAACCGATGATATTGATGAGATATTGATGCAGGCAAACGATACCGAATATGGTCTTAATGGCAGTGTCTGGACAGAAAACATAGGTACGGCGATGCGTGTTTCTCAGGGTATCCGATCTGGGGTGGTAGGAATTAACGCCCACACTATGTCGGATATTAACGGCGGTCTAGGCGGTTACAAACAATCGGGTTGGGGTCGTGAGATGGGTTCAGAATCGTTGCATGCTTATCTCGAAACCAAAACCATCATGATGCATTACTAAGCAATTGTCGGTTAGCCTATTTATGATAGGTTTTTGGAGTATAAAATGAATAATTTTTCCCTGCGGCTGTCGATTGGGCTGTTCGCCATATTATTACTCATCGCTTGTTCTTCCGATGATCAATCTATGGAAGATCGTTACAAACCTCTGGCTGATGGACCGCAGGATGTTATTGATGCAAATTATTGTGGCCAGTTACAGCAGTTGATGGTGCAGACATCTTTAGCAGTGATTAACGACTCCCATCAAAGTTACGGCAGCTTCATAAAATCAAAACCCGCGATAGAGCCGCTAACCTCGCATCAGTATGTGAACTATTTACCACTAATAGTTGGCGGTGAGGCGCAGGATTTTCCAGCGATTGTTTCCTGCAAATTGAAAACCGCAGATTTGATTAAAGATACCTATGGCGAAGATAAAGCGAAGGAAGAGGGTAGCTGTCAGCAATTTGTAGAGCGCGATTTAGTCTCAGTGATTTTTGGCCTGCAGGGGCAAACGTTAGCATTTAATCCCAGCACTATTGTCGTTGATGAAGATGAGATGAGCAGCATCGGGCCAGGCTGGCTTAAGCCTTGGCCTTATCAAACGGCTTATGCTGGTGCTAAAGGTAATTTGCATCTACGCAGTAAGGCATTGCTGGTACCGTTCTCAGTATTTATCCCTATGCCGGACCGCTTTAAAGGCACTCATTACTGCCATTTACCCACTAAGCAATACCTACGAGCGGTGCTTTTAGGTGATATCTCAGTGTCCGCGCTGAATATGGAATGATTTTTATCAATGGTTTGTTAATTATTAATCGATAGTCTCCACAAAAGGTATTAATGATGCAGTTGTATCCACTCGTAATTGTTCTGTTTGTTTTGGGTTTATCAGCTTGTAGTACAAAGCCTATGCCCGAGGCTTTGGAGAGTGCTAAGCAGGCACAGCAGGAAGATGATTATTATCTCTTTGAGGCCGAATCGCCGACTACCGATACCTGCTATATCTATTATCCCGGAGGTTTGGTTAATGCCGAAGCTTATGCGCCTTATGCGACTGAAGTGGCGGCGGCGGGTACGCATACTTTTTTACTGCGCTTAACCTTGGATTTGGCAATGCTAGATGTCGATGCCGCTGAGGATGCCAAGCAAAGTGAGTTTGCCAAAGCGAATTGTAAAAACTTTGTACTTGGTGGACATTCTCTTGGCGGTATAGGTATTGCTTTATATGGCGCAAAGCATCCGCAGGATGGTTTGCTGTTTATATCATCCTATGCGCACAAAGAAGACTTGGTCAATAATCATCAAGGGCCGGTGATGGTAGTTTCCGCTAGTAATGATCTGCTAGCTACAAAAGAAGAAATTGAAGAAGCGAAAGTGAATTTACCAGCGACTGCTCAATATATTGAAATTAACGGCGGTAACCATGCGCAAATGGGGTTTTATGGACCACAAAATCGCGATGGTGAAGCGACGATAAGCCGGCAGCAGCAGCAACAACAATTGGTCGTTCTGACCATGGATTTAATCGGGCAAATGAAAACAAATAATAACTAAGAGAATTACATATGAAACAATATTTTCCCTGGCTAATGGCCATAATGGCGGGGTTAACATTGCTAGTTAGCAATGGTATGACATTAACTGGTTTGCCGGTGTATGACGAGTCGCTGTTGACTGAGTTTGGTTGGAGTCGGGGTGAATTAAAACTTCGTGACTTAATCACGCTGTTGGCAACGGGTATTATGGCACCGTTTGCCGGTATCTTAATCGACCGTTATGGCGTGCGAGTCTGTTTTATGGTCGGCTGGGTGTTATTAATGCTGGGCTTTTGGATGTACGGCAGTGTTAGTAATCTTGCTGATATGTATATTATTCATTTTATCTTTGCGGTGGTATTGGTGTTTTGCGGTTTAAACCCCGCTGTTATTTTAGTTTCCAAATGGTTTGTCAAACGACGTGGTGCGGCGATTGGTATTGCCTTGGTAGGCTCCAGTTTGGGCGGTGCAGTATTTCCCCAGTACGGTACCCGAATGATAGAAGCAATGGGTTGGCGCGATGCTCTTAGTAGCGAAGTTATCTTCCCTTTTGTGATGTTATTAGTAGCGTTTTTTGTTATTAAAAACAAGCCCAGCGATATAGGCATGGAACCTGTGGGCGGCCAAGAAGTGGTCAATGCCAACGGCGAGTTACCGGGTATGGAATATGGCGCGGCAATACGAACGGTTAGTTTTTGGGCATTGGCATTAGTGGCGATGTTTACTTTTTATGTGGTGCTGGGTATTTCGGCGCATTTGTTTTTATATATGCGCGATCTGGATTTTTCTCCAGCGGTAGCGGCTAATGCCATCAGTACTTTTTTCCTGTGTGCCTTGGTCGGTAAGTTTAGCTTTGGTTTATTGTCAGATTATCTCGATCATAAAATGGTATTCTACGGCAATATACTGGTGATGCTGGCAGGCGGTATTTTATTGGCGGCAGGCTTAAAAGAGTATATCTGGACAAGTGTGGTGTTGTTTGGTCTGGGTTGGGGTGGCGTTTACACCATGATTCAACTGACGGCAGTAAACTCCTTCGGCCTTAAATCAGCTGGTAAAATACTGGGTACTATCACTATTTTAGACGCGGCCGGTGGTGGTTTAGGTATTTGGTTTAGTGGTGTGTTATACGACAAATATGGCAACTATGATTTGGTGTTTCAAATTTTCGCCACACTTATATTCTTGGCGTTATTGGCGATCACCCAAATCAAAAAAGTAGATAGTGGTGGCCAAATAGCTAGCGCTTAGTGGTATTTTCGCTTAGGGTCTTATGCGGCTATCACAGCAAACCCTAGTAGGCGAAGTTCTAGTATTATGGTGGTGACATGGACTTCAGAGAGCTGGAGGATTAGCTGCACATTAGTGTTGCTGCATAACATCCACAAGCTTGCCGTCGGGTATACAGAAAACGCGAAACATCCATATAGAGGATCGACAGATGAAACAGCCGATTAGAATAATGTCAGTATTGGCCAGCTTATTACTGCTCATTACAAATACCTGCTTTGCCGAATTGGATGCCACTGCATCAGCTCGTCTACAGGCGGTGTTAGATGCGCGCAGTGATGAACTTAAGCAGCGGGATGACAGTCGTCACCCGGCGCAAACTATTGATTTTTTTGGTGTCATACCGGGTATGAAAATTGCTGAAGTACTGCCAGGAGGTGGTTGGTACAGTAAAATACTGGCGCCTTATGTTGGTAGTGAGGGTGGCTTTTATGGCGTTAATTATGCTGATGATATGTGGGCGCTTTTTGGCTTTTTTGATGAGACAGCGATTGTCGGACGTATAGCCTCGAAAGATAAGTTTGCGGCAACGGTGGCGGGCTATCCTGGTGCCGCCGATGTGCCGGCAAAGGGTTATGCCTTTGGCGGTATTGATCCGGCCGTTCACGGCACATTAGATGCGGTAATTATGATTCGCGCTTTACACAACTTGAATCGATTTGAAGCGACCGCAGCTACTCGTAGCGCGGCGCTGAAGGATGTCAACGCCATACTGAAGGTCGGCGGAATTGTTGGTGTGGTGCAGCATAGAGCGCCGGCCGATGCCGTTGATGGATGGGCCAACGGCGATAACGGTTATCTTAAAGAAGCTACTGTACTGGCAATGTTTGAGTTAGCAGGCTTTGACCTTGTGGCAAGCAGTGATGTTAACGCTAACCCCAACGATAAGCCGATAGTGGGTGATTCGGTTTGGCGCTTACCGCCTACATTGCGCGCCGCTGATGAAAAAAAGGCTGCTAACAAAGCGATTGGTGAATCTGACAGAATGACTTTATTGTTCCGCAAGCGTTAGATAGATATTCATCTACTTGGTAAGTACCCACAAATAGGGGGGCTTTTTATAGGCCCCTGTTTTTTGTGTCTGCGTTAAATAGGTACTTCATTCAGCCTCTGATTGTCGATATACTGTCTACCACTTGGACGGGCATAATCAGCGTTTTCGTTAATTGCTGAGGCTTGAATCATAAGACAATGTTATAGAAATCAGGTCTTCAATTTTGCGATCTTATTTTGCTGTTCGATCAGTCGCTCGAGCGCTAACCTCAGCGTTTGGCTTATTTACGCTCCTAATGTCTCTACCGTCACTGGCGCAGGACGATATTTACACTGAGGAGGATATGCTGGGTGATCTGCCAATGGTTACCGGCGCCAGTCATTTTCCGCAACGCATTGCGGATGCCCCAAATAGCGTGAGTATTATTACTCGGCAAATGATCGATGCCTCGGCGGCGGTTGAAATTGTCGATCTATTTCGCCTGATTCCAGGCTTTCAAGTTTATTTCCCCCATTATGGCCGGCAAGTAATTAACTATCATGGGGTGCCGCAAGAGAACTCCTATCGCATGGAAGTGAAAGTCGATGGCCGTTCGGTGTATGAGCCAGCCGAAAATTCAGTGATGTGGACGACCTTACCAGTAGAGCTAGATGACATCGACTATATAGAAGTTATACGGGGTGCCAATGCGCCCGCTGATGGTGCTAATGCGACGGTGGCGTCAATCAACGTTATTACTAAATCGCCTATTGCCAATCAGGGTTGGCGCGTGCGTGCCACCGCTGGTGACTGGGATACTGAAAGAGTGTCGGCGGCCTACAGTGGCGCTGGCAATAATGTGTATTATAAGATTAATGCCGGTTATCGTTATTCCAGTGGTTTTCCGCAAGTTAAAGGGGGCGAAAAAATTGAAGATGACGAGGAAACCAGCTATGTCTCGCTGCGCACAATTTTTACCCCAACCTTGTATGACACCATTGAATTTCAGCTGAGCTACAGCGATAGTAATATTGATATGGCCGACAGTGGACGTTCGCTGGAAGCTGAAGATATTTTGTTATGGAATTACACCAACTATCATATATCAACGAATTGGGAGCGTCAGTTGGCTGACCAATCCAGTGTTGAAGTTTTGTTTTACTACAATAATTCCGATATTGAAGCGCCGGATGAGCGGGGCTTATTTTCAGATATATTGGGCATTGACGCCAGTGATGTACCGTTATTTTTCCCTGGTTTAGATGATTTTGATATAACGGTGGGTTTGTTTGATAGCTACTCTCGGCGCAGTGACTTGGAGTTTCGCTATAGCTCCCACCTGTCGCCATCTACCCGTTATATGGTGGGTCTGGCTACTCGCTATGATGCGATGAAGAGTGAGATACAATTTATGGATGCGGTGGATGTCGAGGAAAGCGCCCACCGTTTATTTTCAAATATTGAGTCAAAACTGTCAGAAAACTGGACCATTAATGCCGGCATGATTTTAGAATATAACGATATTGTGCATGATTTTAGCTCTTACCGCGTCTCTGCCAATTACCATATCAACAGCGCATACACCATCAAATTTGCCTATAACAACGGTGAACGTTCGCCAGGCTTGTATGAGGGCAATCAGCAGAGCGGATTATCTAGGGCCGGTTATCCGTTAGAAATTGATACTGTAGCTTTTAATAACCTACGCTCGGAAAAATTTGAAAGTCAGGAGATAATTTTTTATGCACAGCTTCCAGCAGATGATCTGAGTTTTGAAATTAAACTGTATAAAGAGAAAAATGATGACTTGGTTAAGTACACCATATTGAACACTATCGATGTGTTTGGCTTTTCTGATTTGGATGGTGAGTTTACTAAGCGCAGTAACTCTGCTTCACAAGACTTGCAGGGTATTGAAGCGCAACTAAGTTATCAACCGGCAATGGGCTGGTTGCTTAATTTGCAATACAGTTACACAGACTACGAGGGGCAGTGGCTGCGTTTTTATAACAGCAGTGGTGAACCGCGCAGTAATGACTGGTCTAATATAGCACCTAGCGAAATGGCTAGTGTGACCATTGGTTATAGCTTTTCTTCAGGTTTTGAAAGTAGCGTAATGGTCTATTCTCAAAGTGAAGTTGAGTGGGAGCAGGGTAACGAGTCCGATGAATATTTACGCACCGATATTCGCTTGGCTAAGCGTTTTAGCAGCGCCAATAAAGAAGTGTTGGTGGAGTTGATTGGTCAAAACGTATTTGAAGAAGACTACGTTGAGTTTCATGCGCAAAATCAACCTGATAGCCGCTATCTATTGCGCATTACAGCAGGTTTTTAAGGCTAATCCCCTACCTATAGCGCAGTCTCTAATAGCGTTATAACCGTCGCTAAAAGAGTAGCTATAGCATCCCCTTCTTGTAACTGAATGGCGTCATGTAAACGGCGTAATGCTTGCCCCTGTTGTGCTGATCCTGCAGCGTCTACCACCGCTAATAACTGATGGCAGGGATCGAACATGCTCTCAATTGAACCGTCAGCCCAAGCGGCCTCAATGGCTGGCAATAGCCGCTTTATTTCATTTTTATATTGTTGCGAACTGATACTTTGTGCTAAAAACCCGTTATAAGATTGTGCTTCAATTACTGTAGTTTGTTGTGGTTTTAAAGTCGCTAACAGTGACAGTAGCAGCTCTTCATCCAGCGGTTTTGCTAATACTTGGTTGGCGCCACTTGCCATAAAATGAACGATATCTTTTTGCAATGTACTGGCCGTTAGGCCAATAATAAAGCTGTCGGCATTACGCCTGCTGTTGTTGCGGATAATGTTAGTTGCGGTTGGACCATCGGTCTCAGGCATATACATATCCATTAAAATAGCATCGTAGTATTTGTCGTTACAGGCCGCGATTGCTTCGCTACCATTGCTGACCACTTCGCAACTGGCGCCCGCCGCTCGTATCAGTTGGTTTAGCAGATTACTATTAAGTGTGTTGTCTTCGGCGATTAGTATTTGATATCCCGATAGTGGCGCTAACTGTTGAGGCGACTTAATTACTGTGTGGATGTTTATTAAACTATCTAAAAACTCGAACATAACTTGCTGGCGCAAAGGTTTTGATAAGCAGCGGATGTTTGCTTGTGATTTAAGGAGCTTGTTACTGGCAAGTTGTACAGTCTCATCGATGGTACTTAACAATAAAATAGGACCGGCATGGTATTGCCTGGCCGTCGTTAATAGTTCCGTCAGCGCTATGTCATTTTGGTTTATTGTGTTGCCTACACTGAGAATTAGGCAGTGATAGTTGGTTTCTTGCAGTTGCAGGCTTAGTGCTTGTTGATTACCGCAGGCATAAACAACACTGCTCCACTGCAGCGCCATGCTGCGCAGTGCGCGTCTTGCAAGACTATGAGGTTCGTAGATTAATAGGGCGTGCTGGTGACTGATTAACTGCGTCTGGCTGCTCGTTAATGAAACAGTTGCGGAGATTAGTTCTAGCGGTAGCTTGAATTCAATGGTGGTACCCTGATCTTCGACACTTTCTAGCGAGATGCTGCCACCCATTAGTTCAATTAATTGCCGGCAAATCACCAAGCCAAGACCGCTGCCACCAAAGCGGCGGGATATACTGTTATCAGCTTGGCTAAAAGGTTGAAACAGTTGCTGCTGCTGTGCTGCCGAAATACCAATGCCGGTATCTTTAACACGGGCAACCAGAGTGGGAGCTTGTTGTGTATTGTTACATATGGCCAGCGTTATCACGACATCGCCTTGCGGGGTAAATTTAATAGCATTGCTAATTAAATTATTAAACACCTGTTTCAGTCGCAGGCTATCGCCGACGATGACTGGCGGTACATCGCTATCGGTCAATAACACTAATTCGATGTTTTTCTTTTGGGCGGTGTGGGCATGCATCGATAAAGTGTCTTCGATACAACGCATTAAATCAAAAGGGCGTTTTTCAAGTTCAATGCTGCTGGATCGAATTTTACTGACATCGAGGATGTCATCAATCAATGCTAGTAATAGGGTTGATGCTTGATCGATGGCCCGTAGGTATTCTTTTTGTTGGTCCGCCACCGGAGTTTTATTTAGCAATTTATTGAAACCAATAACGGTGGTGAGTGGAGTGCGTAGTTCGTGACTCATTTGTGCAAGGAATTGATCTTTGACTTCACTAGCCAGTTGCAACTGCTGTTGGGTTTCTTCTAATTGATCATTTTGGATTTGCAAGTTGTCGCTTTTTTCTTGCAACTCCCGGGTTGCATCAGTAATGCGCTGACTTAAAATTCTATTGCTTTGTTCGATTCTGGCGGTCATATCATTGAAACTGCCACCGAGTTTTTCAAGCTCTTGTAGGTCAAACTTTGGCGCTCGTTGGTCGAACTTGCCGAGGGCCATCTCATCAGTCAGTTTAGATAATATATTTATGGGGTTGCTGACAGCGCGACTCAGACGCATCGACAGGAAGATAGCTGCCAGCATACAGCCCAATGATAAAGCGATATTATCGAAAAGCATTTTTTGTTGTGCTAATACCGTATCCTCCGATGAAACTACAAGAACCACATGACCGACAATATCTCGCTCGGCAGTGCTATCGTCAGCTTCATCGTAATCTGAAACGTCCAAGTCTGAGCTGATAATAGGCGCATTAAAGTACCAAATTAAGTCTGATTGCAGCGTTTTTTGGCTGTTTAATCTAGTCGGATCGGTTAATCTGGCCGTTTTCTGTTGGGGGCCCAAATCTCCAAGTTGATAGAGTATTAGGCCGTTGCTATCGGCAAAGATGACGCCGTCGATCTCGGGGTTCTTGATAGTCGATTTAGCTAATATTTGTAGCAGATCGGTATTGCTATAAAACACCGCAAACTCAGCTGTGGAAGCGATATAACTAACGATGGCGTGATGGCTGCTTAGAAAGCGTTGCTTACTTTCTTGGTACGGCGTAATGGTCCAATAAACACTATAAATTATGGTCAGTAACAGAATAGGAAAAATACTTATTAGCAGCATTCGCCGCCGTAATGACGAGAGGATGGGCTTAATCATTGTCCGCGCCCTGTTCGCTGGCTTGCAATTGTTGCTGGATGTCGTTAGCTAAAGTTATTTTTAAGTTAGCAGCGACACGCGGGTTTAGGCCAACGGTGAAATAACGCGGGTAGTACAATGGATCGCCGTTAGACGATTCGCTCAGGATCGATGGCAATAGCTCGGCTGTTTGGCGGGCAAAGTTTTGCGGGCTTGAATAAAGCGAAGCGATTGCCCCTGCTTGTAAATATTTTTCCGAAAAGCCAATCACCGGCTTGCGGTAGCGATAGGCTAAATGCAGGGCCCATTTTGCGGTGGCTCGGGCGACCCGTGCTTGATCCGGTAATGCTAAAAACATATCGTTATATTTGATGATCGGTTCCAGCGCCTTTAACGGGTTGCGATCGGCATCCAACAACACGCTATTTAAAATAGGCGATACACTAGTCATTTGTTGTTTGTACTGAACCCATTGTGGTGTGTTGATAACAGATTTGTTACTGTCGCTAAGCGCTGTGCCTACCGATGACAGCTCTGGCAGAATTAGCTGGCAGAGCTTGAGGTAACGCGCCAACGGTTGGTCTACCACGATTGCTTTGACGCCAGCCTCGGCGGCGGCCTTTCTACTGCCATAATTATCTTTGGCAAGCTGGTGCCAGGCACTGGCTGTAACAAAAATACTCAACACTTTTCGTTTGGGCTTAAGTTTGAATAAAGCAGCTGTTGCTTTACTGCCGATGGCGATATATAGATGTTGTGCTGTAGCGTCTGGCGCTATCTCTGGAATCGCTTGTTTGGGTAATAGGGTTTGATCAATTTGATAGCGGCCACCCACAGCCGCGACCAATTCTGCAGCCATAGTTTGATAGCTGCTACTGTTGCTGCTCACAATAATGTGAATATTCGTTGGCCCAGTTGAGTCGTCAGCGCTAGCCACTGCTGAACATATGCAGAAAAGCATAGAGCTGATAACGACTATCCATAGCCTATTAACGTTACTCAAATCCCAAAATTCCTAGTCTTTTCCCGGTTAGTAAATGTAATTTATTTTGCTGCTAGTATGTGATTGTCCATCGTTTTTTTGACGATGCGCTAATCAGTAGCCAAGCCTAAATTTTTTGCTAATATAGTGGCATGAATACGGTTGTTTAGGTCCAGTGCTTTAAGAATAGCGCTGACATGAACTTTTACAGTGTTATAGGCGAGGTTGCATTGCTCAGCGATTTCTTTGTTTGATAAACCCTCAGCCATCAAGCTCAATATTTCTAATTGTCTGGCGGTTAGTTGGGTTTTTACAAACTCTAAAGTTTTTACTCCCGGTTCAGTCGAGCTGTTGGTCTGCACTTCAGTTGGCATATAGCTGCCACCGGCGAGCAGCCGTTTAATAGCGCGTAACATCTCGCTACTAGAGCTTGCTTTGGCGATATAGCCACTGGCCCCCATGCTGATGGACTTTCGTATATGGCTGGGGTTTTGAGAGGCTGACAACACCAGTATCGGTATGTCAGGGTATAAGTTACAAAGCTGACGAATAAACTCGAAACCATCACCGTCTGGCATAAACAAATCTACCATCGCGATATCTGGCGGGCTGCTGTTTTGTTGTTCGAGTATTTTAATGGCTTGCTTGGCGCTGTCGGCGGCAAGAACATTGGCCGAGCTAAACCATCGTTTCAGCTGCTCTTCGAGGCCGGCGCGAATCAAATGATGATCATCAACAATTAGTATTTTCATGAGGGAGTTAAGCCATCCTGCAAATATATACTATCTATTTGATGGGACGTGATGACTCTCGCCTTGTCAATAGATGTTATTTTCCTTTGCAAAATAATAGCACTTTTAACAACGAGCTTATAGCGGCGAAAATTTAAATAATTGATGGTTCTAATGCTCTAGAGTTATTTAACTCTGTGTATCAGTGTGAAAGAATTGCTCGCAGATTTAGGGCTATTGCTAGATCTTGCTGTTTGAGTATGAGGACCGCTATGGATAGCTATTTTCTTAACTTAGACAGCTTATGATTTCGACTATTGGCTATGGATGGCCATGTCGGGGTTGTTTTTAACTAACGTTAGTAACACTTCAACAGCATTGTATCGGCCATTTTTCGCTGTCATATATCGTTCTGCTTTACTTCCCTGTCGGCTATTGCTCATTACAAAAACTCTCGTCAGCTCTGTTGCGGGCTAACCACAATCAGCATTAATTATTTTGGTTGCTGTCTAGTGCTGTGTTCATGGATTGCTTCGCACGCTGCATACGTCCTAGCCAAATCGGTATCCATCCGATAGCCACAAAAATGAATAAAATGCCATATTCTGCTATCGGGATTCGTAAGACGGCGGACATTGCAGCCCAGTCTGCATTGTAGGCGAGCAGGATACTACCAATATAAGCCAGCACTATCCCCCAGCGAGTTTTATTACCGAGACCTATGCCGTGCATTTGGGTGACCACAAATATGGTTAAGAAACCAAACAGGAACATGCGCCATGCGCCCTCGTGCACACTCATATAGGCCACCATCGAACCATGGAGCACTACAAATACTTCTAACAAAAATGTCCAGCGGCGGTTGGTGTGAAAGCGGGTGAAAAATAAACTGCCTTGTAGCATTAGCAAAATCGTATAGAAGGTTCCTAGCACATGGCCTAGTCTGTCTTCAATCGGGTGGAACCAAAAGGTGTAGACTATGGCCCAGGCAAAATAATATCCGTGGTAGCGCATCAGAAAATCAGTTGGCTTATCGACAAAGGGTACTTTTTTACCAAAGAACAAGCCGCGGCGTCTGTTTTCCATCATTAAGACAAACACCAGCAAAAATATCACCGCCACTTGCGATGACCACACGGGGGTGTCCTGCGCTAAGCCGTCATACCAGACTTTAGTTTGTAATATATGCAACAAAATAAACACTACATTAACGCCGATCGCGACGATATTAAACGTGTTGAGGGTTTTGCTGTATTTGGGGCGTTTGATCTGGGCGTAGGCAATCAAACCCCAGAGGCTGGCTTGGTGAAGAGCATAA
Source organism: Oceanicoccus sp. (assembly GCA_051277205.1). GTDB lineage: Bacteria > Pseudomonadota > Gammaproteobacteria > Pseudomonadales > Dasaniaceae > Oceanicoccus. Next base: position 18,902 of record JBNMPW010000034.1, read on the forward strand.
AGCCCCCAGCCACTAAAGCGGGTCCAAAACGTGGGGTCTTGGAGTTTCCAGAAATACCATAAACTGCCTTGATCGGGGGCGAACATGGCATCTGTACTATAGGGACCCAAGGCGATAATGAATGCCATCAGAGCGAGGGCGCCTAAAATACCAATGTAATGGGTGCGAGTCATAGTCGTTCATCAATACTTAGAATTATTAATATTATATACGCTAAGGTTTTATTTTCGGATCAAGCGTCAGCATTGCAGCAATAACGAGATAAACTATCCCCATCGTCTCCTATTAGCCTTAAAGAGCGAGGGTTATCAACCGATAAGATGGTGCGAGCAAATAAAATCAGCCCAGTAATAAGTCAAAGCGTATTAAACCGGGGTACTGTTAAATGCCGACGAGGTCTGATGGATCATCACTGACCCGAATAACACAGCCTCCGGTATTGCCGCCGGTAAACAAACTACCCAAAGCGCGAGGTGCGCTTTCTAAACCGGGGGAGATATCGTCCACCAATTTCAACTTGCCTTCGCTATACCAGTGTCTTAGCTGTTGCTCAAACTCAGGCCAACGAGGGACATAATCAAATACAAAAAAGCCTTCCATCCGCGAGCGTTTGTAGAGCAGGTTATAATAATGTGTAGGGCCCGGCGGACGCGGATTTAGATATTCAGTAGAAATGTGTCCGCAAATAACAACACGGGCACCGAGGGCAATATTTTGTAGCGCTGCATCTAGCATGTCACCGCCGACATGATCTATATAAACATCAATGCCATCGGGGCAATGGCTGGCAATGGCGCTAGCAACATCGTCGTTTTTATAATCAATCGCCTCATCACACAAGCCTTGCTCGATTAACCATTGGCACTTAGCTTGGCTACCGGTAATACCGACCACCTTGGAGGCGCCTTGGATTTTGGCTAACTGGCAAGCCACTGAGCCAACGCCGCCGGCAGCTGAAGATACTAATACCACATCCCCGGGCTGTACTTTGCCAATTTCAATAATACCGACATAGGCGCTAAAGGCTAGTTGACCTAATAGACCCATAGCGGTGGTTAAGGGCTTTACGGGGTTGTCGACCTTTTGCACGGTGCGGACATTCTCACCGGTGTCGGAAACATCATCGGGGGTGAGAGCGGTGTAATCCTGCCAGCCTAGAGTGGCTTGGATAATTTCACCAGCGGCAAACTCAGCATGCTTTGACGCCACTACCACGGCAACGCCGCGACCACTCATCACTTCACCAAGGTCGACAGCAAAATGGAAGGTGCGCTCTTCAGTGATATACATACGCTGTGCGGGGCTGGTACCTAAGAGGATAGTTTTAACCAGAATTTGGCCATCACCGATACTTGGTATTGCGCCTTCATGCAGTTCAAAATGCTGCTCACCCACTATTTCGTCAGGGGCAACAAAACGTTTTAGCCGCCATTGGCGATTCACTTCGGTCATATTTATTTCCGTCATATTTATTTAATCTCACTGACTTCTTGTAGGCAATTAAGCATCGAGCTTTCACGACAGAAGGCTTTATGGCGTTCTGGGTCTTTGGTGATATCGATCATTTCTTGAATTTGCTTGCGCGAAGACTCGGGGTCTTTGTTCTCTAGCATTTCTTTGTTGCGAATAGACTGACGCTGGACAAACTCGGTAGCGATTGTGCGGCGCTGGCGATCATAGAGATCGAAAGCGTCTTCGCTGGCTTCGCCACTGAGAAAGGCGACCATTTTCTCGGCCAAATTATAGGCGTCATGGATACCGCCATTCATACCCATGCCGCCTAAGGGGTTGTTAATATGGGCGGCGTCACCAGCTAAAAATACCCGACCTTTGCGATAAGTCTCTGCCACCCTTTGATGTACTGGGTATAGGGTACGATGGCCAATTTCGTAGCGGCCTTTTTTCGGTACCAGTGATTGCAAGGTGTTTTCTAGGTAATCATCTGACAGCAGTTCTTCAGGGTCAGCTGCAGGGTCCGTAGGTACTAAGATGCGCCATAGGTGGCCGCAGTGCAGGGCTAAAAACCATTGTTCAGGGTCGGCAAAATAGCTGACCGGTGCTAGATTGGGGATGTGCTGGTCTAAAGCAAAAGGTGTGCTGGCAATCAAAAAGCGCTCTGGAAAAGTGAAGCCTTCATAAGCAATACCGGAGCTGACTCGAATATTAGAGCTGGCGCCATCGGCGCCAATCACATAGGGTGCACGAATTTCTTTGGTGCCTTCTGGAGTGCGCGTTTTAATCACCACGAAGTCATCGGTTTGCCAAGTTGTTTCTACCACTGTGTTGTATTCAATCTCGGCGCAGGGCAGCGTATCGAGCATCACCGCGGCGATTTTAGTCATACGGTATTGTTCAACTTGAACGCGATAAGGGTGGTTGGTATCACCGGCCAGTGTGCCTAAATCAAACTCGGCACAGAGATCGCTGCGCCTATCACGATATTGGTAGCGAGGTACTTTTAGGCCAGTGGCAACCAGTGGCTGACCGAGACCGAGTTTGTCCATCATATCCAAGGTCGGCGGATGCCAAGTGGATGCTCGCAGGGTCAAAGGCATCTCGGGCTCGCTTTCTAGTATTTTTACCGGAATGCCATGCTGGGCAAGGTAGAGTGCAAAGGTGCAGCCTACTGGGCCTGCGCCGGCAACAATAATCGGGTTTTCTTTAGAAACTTCCATCAACGAGCCTCGGGTATTAGTGATCAGTTTGGAAACAAACATTGCTAACACTAGCAAAGCTAAATTGTTAAACCAATAGAGCAACTTGGGTTTAACTATATTTTACTTTTCTTTACAGCTGCGAGGAATTGCATCGGTTAAAATAAGTGGCTTGGTCGATGTAGGTTTTATCACCATCAGATCACTGTTACACAGTGTGTAATAATATATGAAAGCATACTATGG